>NZ_JBHWZP010000426.1:0-6855 GCF_042728395.1 Streptomyces sp. NPDC060205 | reverse complement strand
GGCCCCTGCCACGGTGAAAATCTTGTGAAGCGAAAATCCCCTGAAGCGTTGTCAGACAGGTAGCGTCTGACCTGCGGCCCGCACACAATGGGACGCACAATGAGGGCCGTCTGCGGGCATATGCGTGCCGATCGGGGGAACGCGTTCCCCCGATGGCCCGTCTCCACAAGCGAGGCGGCGCGTCATCTGCTGACAATGGCGAAGACCCTCGCGCAGTGTCCGTGCAGGCGAGACTACGATGGAAGTCTTCACGTCACAGCGCTCACCCTCGCCATCCTGAAAAGCCATCAAAAGCTCCACTTGGGAAGGCCAGACGAATCCTGATGGGGAACTCAATGTCGTTCATCGGCCGTGACATGGCTGTCGACCTCGGGACCGCCAACACGCTGGTGTACGTCAGGGGTCGCGGGATCGTACTCAACGAGCCGTCCGTCGTCGCGATCAACACCAACACCGGTGGCATCCTCGCGGTCGGCGCCGAAGCGAAGAAGATGATCGGGCGGACGCCGGGCAACATCGTTGCCGTGCGCCCGCTGAAGGACGGTGTCATCGCCGACTTCGAGATCACCGAGCGCATGCTCCGCTACTTCATCCTGAAGATCCACAAGCGGCGCTACCTGGCCCGCCCTCGCGTCGTCGTCTGCGTGCCCTCGGGCATCACGGGCGTCGAGCGCCGTGCCGTCATCGAGGCGTCGTCCCAGGCCGGCGCCCGCCAGGTGCACATCATCGAGGAGCCCATGGCCGCGGCCATCGGCTCCGGCCTGCCGGTCCACGAGGCCACGGGCAACATGGTGGTGGACATCGGCGGCGGCACCACCGAGGTCGCGGTCATCTCGCTCGGCGGAATCGTCACGGCACAGTCCATCCGGGTCGCCGGCGACGAGCTGGACAACGCGATCATCCAGCACATCAAGAAGGAGTACTCGCTCCTCCTCGGTGAGCGGACGGCAGAGCAGATCAAGATCACGATCGGTTCCGCGTACGACCTCGACAATGACGAACACACCGAAATCCGCGGCCGGGACCTGGTCTCCGGCCTTCCGAAGACCGTCGTGATCTCGGCGGCCGAAGTCCGCAAGGCGATCGAGGAGCCGGTCAACTCGATCGTCGACGCCGTCAAGACCACCCTGGACAAGTGCCCGCCGGAGCTGTCCGGCGACGTCATGGACCGCGGGATCGTGCTCACCGGCGGCGGCGCCCTGCTGCGCGGCCTCGACGAGCGGCTGCGGCGCGAGACGGGCATGCCGATCCACATCGCCGAGGACCCGCTGGACAGCGTGGCGCTCGGGGCCGGCAAGTGCGTGGAGGAATTCGAGGCGCTCCAGCAGGTGCTGGACGCCCAGCCGCGCAGATGACGTAACTCTTCGATTCCGCCGTACGAGATGATCCCTTCTCGTACGGCGGATCGTTGATATTGAGGCATAAGCTCCCCCACAACACCGCGGGTTCCGCCCGATCGGGCGCCGATCGGGTGCCCGACCGGATGCTCCGGGGTTCCTTCGGGGTTCCCCAGAGTTCGCCAGGACCCTCGGGAACCTGTTGGGTGAGCCATACATGAATTCCGACGAGGAAGGCACGGCCGTCGCACGTGAGGGACACACGAGAGAGCCGGCTGCTCCTGGTGCTGCTGATCGCCATCGCGTTCGCCTTGATCACGGTGGACATCCGCGGGGGTGAGGACTCCCCGGTCGACGGTGCCCGCCGTGGCGCCGCCACGGTCTTCGGCCCGATCGAGGACGGGGTGTCGACCGTCGTCGACCCCGTCGGCAACGCGATCCAGGCCGTGAAGGACTCCGGTGACCGCCACGACCGCGTCACGCAACTGGAGCGCGACAACGCCGAGTTGAAGGCGAAACTGGGCAGCGACGACCGCAACCGCAGCCGCAGCGCACAGCTCGACAAGATGCTCAAGACGGCGGGCGCCGGGCAGTACGGGATCAAGGGCGCCGAGGTCATCGCCATAGGAGCGGCCCAGGGCTTCTCCTGGACCGTCACCATCGACGTCGGCGCGAACGACGGCATCAAGCGCGACATGACCGTCCTGAACGGCGACGGACTGGTCGGCCGCGTCACCACGGTCGGCCCCGGCACCGCCACGGTCCTGCTCGCCAACGACCCCGACTTCACGGTCGGTACGCGCATGGAGTCCACCGACGAACTCGGCTTCGCGTCAGGACAGGGCGACCGCCCGCTGCGCGTGGAACTGCTCAACGGCAAGGCCAAGATCAAGAAGGGCGACCGTCTGGTCACCTTCGGCTCCCAGGCCGACAAGCCGTTCGTCCCCGGCGTGCCCGTCGGCCTGGTCTCCCGCGTCGACCCCTCCGGCGGCGACCTGACCCGCACGATCTACGTCACGCCGTTCGTGTCCTTCTCCAAGCTCGACATCGTCGGTGTCGTCGTCCAGGCCCCGCGCAAGGACCCGCGCGACGAGGTGCTGCCCGCCAAACCCAAGCCCACGCCCACGCCGACCGTGACCGTGACGGTCACGCCCTCGGCGAACGCGCCCGCCGACGGCCTGCAGCAAGAGCAGTAGGAGCTGACTTCCCCATGCGCTTCAACCGAATGCTGCTCTCCGCCACGCTGGTGATCGTCGCCCTGGTGATCCAGGTCAGCGTCCTGGCCCGGCTGCACCTGCCGGGCGCCGTACCGGACCTGCTGCTGCTCACCGTCCTCGGCCTCGCCCTCGTCTACGGCCACGTCGGAGGCGCCCTCGTCGGCTTCGGCGCGGGCCTGCTCGCCGACCTGGCCCCGCCCGCCGACCACGCCGCCGGCCGCTACGCCCTCGTGCTGTGTGTCATCGGCTACCTCGCCGGACTGGCCAAGCCCGACAACGGCCAGCTCAAGTCCGCCACCGGCCCCATGGCCGTCGTGGTGGCCGCCTCGATCGGCTCCACCCTGCTGTACGCGGGAGTGGGCGCCCTCGTCGGCGACACCGCCGCCCGCCATGTGGGCCTCGGCGGTCTGCTGTTCACGGCCGCCCTGTACGACCTGCTGCTCGCGCCGTTCGTGGTCCCCGGCATCATGGCCCTGGCCCGCCGCGCCGAGAACGATCCGCTCGCCGACACCGGCGGCTCCGGCAAGTCGACGGACGTCGCCGCGGGCTGGATCAGCTCCGGCACCGGCCTGCGCATCGGCAGCCAGCGCGGCGGACTGAGAGTGAAGGCCGCCAAGGCACGGATGGCCCGGGCGGGACGCATCAAGGGGGTCAAGCGACTGTGACCAACATTCCCGAGACCGGCCGGACCCCACGGGTCCAGATCCGGCTCATCGTCATCCAGATCCTCGTGCTGTCCCTCCTCGGCACGCTCGGCGGACGCCTGTGGTACCTCCAGATCCGCAACGGCGACGAGTACGCCAAGGAGGCCTCCGGCAACCACGTCCAGCAGGTCGTCAGCCCCGCCGTACGCGGCTCGATCCTGGACGCCCGCGGAGTGCCGATCGCCGACAACGAGACCCGGCTCGTGGTCTCCGCGTCCCGCACCGACCTGCTGAAGATGAAGGACGACGGCGACGCCGTCCTCGCCAAGCTCGCCGACGTCCTCGGCCTGAAGGCCGCGGACGTCCGGGACAAGGTCCGGCTGTGCGACGCGAAGACGCCCCAGCCCTGCTGGAACGGCTCGCCCTACCAGCCGATCCCCATCACCGACGAGGCCACGCCCAAGCAGGCCCTGCAGATCCGCGAGCGCGCCGAGGACTTCCCCGGCATCACCGCGGAACCGCAGGCCGTGCGCCGCTACGCCGCCCCCGGCAAGGCCAACACCGCCCAGGTCCTCGGCTATCTCTCGCCCGTCACCGACGAGGAGATCACCAAGGCCGAGAACACCGACTCGCCGTATCTGCGCTCCGACCAGGTCGGCCGCTCCGGCCTGGAGCGCCAGTACGACAAGCAGCTGCGCGGCAAGGCCGGCGTCACCCGCTACGAGGTCGACAACCTCGGCCGCGTCATCGGCCAGGCCGAGAGCGACGAGGCCCAGCCCGGCGCGAACGTCGTCACCAGCATCGACTCCCGCGTCCAGCGCGTCGCCGAGTACGAGCTGAACGAGGCGATGAAGGTCGCCCGTACCGAGTTCGACAAGAACACCGGGGAGAACTACAAGGCCGACTCCGGGGCGGTCGTCGTCATGGAGGCCAAGACCGGCCGGGTCGTGTCCATGGCGTCCAACCCGTCCTACGACCCGAACGCCTGGGTCGGTGGGATCTCCGGCAAGGACTACACGGCGCTCACCGGCAAGGCCTCCAACTACCCGCTCCTGAACCGCGCGATCCAGGGCCAGTCGGCGCCCGGCTCGATCTTCAAGGTCGTCCCGACCGCCGCCGCCATAAACGCCGGCTACTCCTTCAACGGCCCCTACCAGTGCGCCGCCTCGTACTCCATCGGCGGTCAGGTCTTCAAGAACTTCGAGTCCAAGGGGTACGGCCCGATCAGCCTCGGCCGCGCCCTGGAGGTCTCCTGCGACACCGTCTTCTACAGCCTGTCCCACCAGGAGTGGAAGAAGGACGGCGGCATCAAGCCGAAGAAGAACGCCAAGGACTGGTTCTACAAGACGGCCCACCAGTTCGGCCTCGGCAAGGAGACCGGCATCGACCTGCCGAACGAGGTCACCGGCCGCGTCCCCGACCGCAAGTGGAAGTCGGACTACTGGAAGGCCAACAAGGACGCCTGGTGCAAGTACGGCAAGAAGGGCGGCTCGTACGCCCAGCAGATCGCGTACGAGAACTGCCTCGAAGGCAACCGCATGCGCGCCGGTGACTCCGTCAACTACTCGATCGGCCAGGGCGACACCCTCGTCACACCGATACAGATGGCGACGATCTACGGGGCCATCTCCAACGGCGGCACGCTGTACAACCCGACCGTCGGCAAGGCGATCGTCAGCCCGGACGGCAAGAGCGTCCAGGAGATCGAGCCGAAGTCGCACGGCAAGCTGCCGATGACGAAGAAGACCCGCGACGAGATAGACGGTGCCCTCGCGGGAGTCGCGACCCGCGGTACGGCCGCCTGGCGGTTCGGCGGCTGGCCGCAGGACGAGATCCCGATGCACGCCAAGACGGGTACGGCCGAGGTCTACGGCAAGCAGACGACCTCGTGGTTCGCCACGTACACCAAGGACTACACGGTCATCATGACCATCTCCCAGGGCGGTACGGGCTCCGGCGCCTCGGGCCCCGCCGTGCGCAAGATCTACAACGCGCTGTACGGGGTCTCCGAGGACGGCAAGATCGACAAGAAGAAGGCGCTGCTCTACACGCCGCAGAAGAACCTGCCCAAGGTCGAGAAGGACGGGTCGATCGACTCCCCGAAGGCCGAGGTCTACCCGCCCAAGGCGGAGGAGCAGGCCACCGAGGAGGGGCAGCAGCAGGTGGCGGGCGACAACCCGGCGGCCACCGTGCCCAACCAGAACACCGGCACCAACCGGGACACCCGCAGGCGCTCGGCGCGCCGCTCGAAGAAGAGGCGGAGGTCGCTCGTATGACCGGCGGGAACGGCTTCTCCGTCTCCGGATACGGGCCGGAGCGGGCCAGTTGGACCCGGGTGTTCGCCCGTGACTCGCTGGCCCGCAGGCTCGACTGGCCGATACTGTTCGCGGCCATCGCGCTCTCCCTCATCGGCGCGGCCCTCGTCTACTCGGCGACCCGCAACCGCACCGAGCTGAACCAGGGCGACCCGTACTACTTCCTGTTCCGGCATCTGCTCAACACGGGCATCGGCTTCGGCCTGATGATCGGCACGGTCTGGCTCGGCCACCGCACCCTGCGCACGGCCGTCCCGATCCTGTACGGGCTCTCCGTGTTCCTGGTCCTGCTGGTGCTGACCCCGCTCGGCGCGACCATCAACGGCGCCCACGCGTGGATCGTCATCGGCGGCGGCTTCTCGCTCCAGCCCTCCGAGTTCGTGAAGATCACGATCATCCTGGGCATGGCGATGCTGCTGGCGGCCCGGGTCGACGCGGGCGACAAACCGCACCCCGACCACCGCACGGTCGTGCAGGCCCTCGGCCTGGCCGTCGTACCGATACTGATCGTCCTGCTCATGCCCGACCTCGGGTCGGTCATGGTCATGGTCATCATCGTGCTCGGTGTGCTGCTCGCCTCCGGCGCCTCCAACCGCTGGATCTTCGGCCTGATCGGCGCCGGTGCGCTCGGGGCCGTCGCGGTCTGGCAGCTCAAGATCCTCGACGACTACCAGATCGCCCGCTTCGCCGCGTTCGCCAACCCCGCGCTGGACCCGGCGGGCGTCGGCTACAACACCAACCAGGCACGCATCGCGATCGGCTCCGGCGGGCTGTTCGGCACCGGCCTCGGCAAGGGCTCGCAGACCACCGGGCAGTTCGTGCCCGAGCAGCAGACGGACTTCGTCTTCACGGTCGCGGGGGAGGAGCTGGGCTTCGTCGGGGCCGGGCTCATCCTGGTCCTGCTGGGCGTCGTGCTGTGGCGGGCCTGCCGGATCGCCCGCGAGACGACCGAGCTGTACGGGACGATCGTGGCCGCGGGGATCATCGCGTGGTTCGCGTTCCAGGCGTTCGAGAACGTCGGGATGACGCTCGGGATCATGCCGGTGGCGGGGCTGCCGCTGCCCTTCGTCTCCTACGGAGGGTCGTCGATGTTCGCCGTGTGGGTGGCGGTGGGGTTGTTGCAGTCGATCCGGGTGCAGCGGCCCATGTCGGCGTAGTCGTTCCACTGGGTTTGGCGTTGCCCCGAGGCGAGGGTGGATTTTCGGGTGCCGGTTCGTTGTGGCTGGGCGCGCAGTTCCCCGCGCCCCTTCGGGGCGCAGGCCTGCGCCCCTCTTACAGGGGTCGGGGTACTGCCTCTAAATTCAGGTCATGGCGGACACCAAGCGTGAGATCGAGCGTAAGT
>NZ_JBHWZP010000425.1:0-6906 GCF_042728395.1 Streptomyces sp. NPDC060205 | reverse complement strand
CCGTTGTTTCACGTGAAACAACGGCCCTCGGCGTATCCGAGCCCTTACTGCTTGGCTGAGCCCTTACTTCTTTGCGGAGTACTCCGACAGGCAGAGGGTGAAGTCACTGCTGCCGCCGGTCTCGGTGTACTCGGCGTACTTGGTGCGGTCGCAGCCGGAGTTGTCGCTCTTCTTCTGCTCGACCTTGTACGCGGCCTTGGAGTCACCGCAGTCCACGACCTCAAGCTCCGGGTCGGTGGTGCTGTTCGGGTTGCCGATGCTCATGCAGTCGCCGACCTTGGCGCTCGACGCATCGTCACGGCTCGCGATCCAGCCGCCCACGGCGACTATGAGGACGACGACGGGAACGGCGAAACGCAGGTACTTCTTCAGGTTGCGCTTCGGCGGCTCGGGCGCGACCGGGGCGTAGGGAGCGTTCGGGTGCTGCGGGTAGCCCTGCGGGGGCTGCTGTCCGTAGGGGTTGCCCTGGGGCGGCTGCTGCCCGTAGGGATTTCCCTCGGCCGGCTGGCCCTGAGCGAACGGATTCTGGCCCTGCGGCGGCGGCGTGGTCACTTGGGGGTCCCCCTCGAACTTGGAGCGCATGGCGCGAAATAAGACGCACGTAAGCTACCGGGCCCCACTGACAACTCCGTAGCCCGGAGGGTCTCTGTGTCCTTGATGTGACACTTACTGGCGCTCAAAGCGGGCCATAGCCGCAGCAACCGCCCCGTAGATAACGGCCACCGTGACCACAAGCGCCACGGATCGGCCGTCAGGGGGCAGTATCAGGGCAGCCACTCCCGCAGCGCCGACGAAGGCGACGTTGAACAGGACGTCGTAGACGGCGAAGATCCGGCCACGGAAGCCGTCCTCGACGGACGACTGGACGACGGTGTCCGTGGCGATCTTCGCGCCCTGGGTGGTCAGACCCAGGACGAAGGCCGCGAGCAGGAGGGGCACTTCGGCGAACGACAGGCCCAGCGCCGGTTCCAGGACCGCGGCGGTGGCCGCGCAGGCGATGATCCAGCCGCCGGGGCCGAGCCGGTTCGCGCCCGCCGGAGTCAGCACGGCCGCAGCGAAGAAGCCGGCTCCGGAGATCCCCACGGCCAGGCCGAGCAGGGCGAGCCCGTCGTCGTCCGGGCCGGACGACCAGGCGTACCGGCAGAGCATCAGCACCATGACCGTCAGCGCGCCGTAGCAGAACCGCATCAGGGTCATCGCGGCCAGCGCCCAGGCGGCGTCGCGGCGCGCGGGCTCGGTCAGGTGACGTACGCCCGCCGCGAGGCCCCGCGCGGTGCCGAGCACGGCCGTCCTGAGCCGTGGCCGCACCGGTGGCCGTTCGGGGCCCAGCAGATCCGGGGCCAGTCGCAGCGAGGCGAGCGCGGAGCACACGTACAGGGCCGCTCCCACGAGGACGACCAGCGCGTCGGAGTCGGAGCCGACGAGACGTACGACGAAGGCGAGGCCGCCGCCGAGGGTGGCGGCGAGTGTTCCGGCCGTGGGTGACAGGGAGTTGGCCATCACCAGCCGTTCGGCGTCGACCACGCGGGGAAGGGCGGCGGACAGACCCGCGAGCACGAACCGGTTGACGGCGGTCACGCACAGCGCGGAGGCGTAGAAGAGCCAGTCCGGTACACCGCTGAGCATCAGAACGGCCGTCAGGGCCGCCAGGAGCGCCCGCAGCAGGTTCCCGTACAGAAAGACCTGGCGGCGTCTCCAGCGGTCCAGGAGGACGCCTGCGAAGGGGCCGACGAGGGAGTACGGGAGGAGCAGGACCGCCATTGCGGAGGCGATCGCTGCGGCCGAGGTCTGCTTCTCCGGTGAGAAGACGACGTATGTGGCGAGCGCGACCTGGTAGACACCGTCGGCACCCTGCGAGAGCAGGCGGACGGCGAGCAGCCGCCGGAAGTTCCTGAAGCGCAGGAGTACGCGCAGGTCACTCACGACAGCCATGGGTTACAGCCTCGCACAGGGCGAGGGTCCCCGGAGCGATGCCCCGGGGACCCTCGACAGCCGTGCGTGGGACGAGCCTTTAGCGCTCGACCTCGCCCTTGATGAACTTCTCGACGTTGTCGTACGCCTCGTCGTCGAAGTACTGGACCGGCGGGGACTTCATGAAGTAGCTCGACGCGGAGAGGATCGGGCCGCCGATGCCGCGGTCCTTGGCGATCTTCGCGGCGCGCAGGGCGTCGATGATGACACCCGCGGAGTTCGGGGAGTCCCAGACCTCCAGCTTGTACTCCAGGTTCAGCGGGACGTCACCGAAGGCGCGGCCCTCAAGGCGGACGTACGCCCACTTGCGGTCGTCGAGCCAGGCCACGTAGTCCGAGGGACCGATGTGGACGTTCTTCGCGCCCATGTCACGGTCGGGGATCTGCGAGGTGACGGCCTGCGTCTTCGAGATCTTCTTGGACTCCAGGCGGTCGCGCTCCAGCATGTTCTTGAAGTCCATGTTGCCGCCGACGTTGAGCTGCATGGTGCGCTCAAGACGGACACCGCGGTCCTCGAACAGCTTCGCCATCACGCGGTGCGTGATGGTGGCGCCGACCTGCGACTTGATGTCGTCGCCGACGATCGGGACGCCCGCCTCGGTGAACTTGTCCGCCCACTCCTTGGTGCCGGCGATGAAGACCGGCAGAGCGTTGACGAACGCGACCTTGGCGTCGATGGCGCACTGGGCGTAGAACTTCGCCGCGTCCTCGGAACCGACGGGCAGGTAGCAGACGAGGACGTCCACCTGCTGGTCCTTGAGGACCTTGACGACGTCGACCGGGGCCTCGGCCGACTCCTCGATGGTCTCGCGGTAGTACTTGCCGAGCCCGTCATGGGTGTGGCCGCGCTGGACCGTGACGCCCTTGTTCGGGACGTCGCAGATCTTGATGGTGTTGTTCTCGCTGGCGCCGATGGCGTCCGAGAGGTCGAGGCCGACCTTCTTCGCGTCGACGTCGAAGGCGGCGACGAACTCGACGTCACCCACGTGGTATTCGCCGAACTGGACGTGCATCAGACCCGGCACCTTGGACGCCGGGTCGGCGTCCTTGTAGTACTCGACGCCCTGAACCAGCGAGGCGGCGCAGTTGCCCACGCCGACGATGGCTACGCGAACCGAACCCATTCCGGTTGCTCCCTGTGTGTACTCGGTGAAGCCCTGAGAGGACTTCACGTGGCAGTGTCATCGGACGGATCCGGCCCGGGGGTGCCCCCGGGCCGGGGCAGGCCGCCCGACTCCCCAGATGTGTTGTCCTGCTGAGCGGAGCCGTCAGGACCGGGACGCCGATGGTCCCGTCCCGCCCGCTCGCTCTCGATGAGCTCGTTCAGCCAGCGCACTTCGCGCTCCACGGACTCCATTCCGTGGCGCTGGAGCTCAAGCGTGTAGTCGTCGAGTCGCTCCCGGGTGCGCGCCAGCGAGGCGCGCATCTTCTCCAGGCGCTCTTCGAGACGGCTGCGGCGGCCTTCGAGGACCCGCATCCGTACATCCCGTGACGTCTGGCCGAAGAAGGCGAAACGAGCGGCGAAATGTTCGTCCTCGTACGCGTCGGGACCCGTCTGCGAGAGGAGGTCCTCGAAGTGTTCCTTACCTTCCGCCGTCAACCGGTAGACGATCTTGGCGCGACGTCCTGCGAGGGGCGCCGCGAGGGCGTCCTCGGAGGTGTTCCCCGGTTCCTCGATCAACCAGCCGTTGGCGACCAGCGTCTTGAGGCAGGGGTAGAGCGTCCCGTAGCTGAACGCACGGAACACACCCAGTGACGTATTGAGGCGTTTTCGCAGCTCATAGCCGTGCATCGGGGACTCGCGGAGAAGGCCGAGGACGGCGAACTCAAGGATTCCGGAACGCCGGCTCATCGTCGCCTCCTCTCTGCCGCGGCCGTGCCGTGACGGTCTTTATGTCGAGCTGATGTATCGACTCGATACATCGACACGATAGATCGGTCCTCTCCCTGCGACAAGAGGGGGCACGGTGAACGGCGTCACATCACCGATTCGTAGGAAGCAAGTTGCCTGATTTGGGGTGAACTTCGGTGCTAGGCAGGTTTTGACGGTGCGTAGTCTGTCCGCCATGCAAACCACCGGGAACCGAGTGACGCCTGGGGACGTCCTTGTCCTCGGTGCAGTACGGATGAATGTAAAAACGACCGCATCCGTACTTCGGGGGGACCGGAAACCAGCTGCCGTTTCCAGGTGCGCTCAGGTGCGCCTGCCCGAGGAGTAATCGTTCGATGAGCGAGCACCGTCGCAAATCGCCGCAGCCGCAAGGTGGCGGACGTGCCGCGGCCCGACGCGGCCAGACCGGCTCGTCCTCCGGCCGCCGTGCGGCACCGCGAGGCGCAACCGAGTCTCCTTCCGATTCATACGACTCGGGGGGTGAGGAACGCCCGTACGGCAGCCGCGCCGAGGCCCGGCGGGCATCACAGAGAAACAGCAGCGGCGCCGGTCGACGCAGAGCGGCCGACGGCGCGGCGCAGGGAGGCCGTGGCCGCGGACGCGGGTCCGTACCGCCGAAGAAGCGGATCATCGACTACCCGCGCGCGGGCAGGTACGGGGCGGCACGTTGGGTGCCGTCCTGGAAGCTCGTGACGGGTCTGTTCATCGGCTTCTTCGGCAGCATGATGGCCGTCGCGGGAGTCGCGTACGCGCTGGTGGGCCTGCCGGACGTCGCCAAGACGGCCGAGGCGCAGAACAACGTCTACTACTGGGCCGACGGCACGCAGATGGTCGCCACCGGTGGTGAGACGAACCGGCAGATCATCGACTACTCCCGGATTCCCAAGGAGATGCGCTACGCCGTCATCTCGGCCGAGAACAAGACGTTCGAGAACGACCGGGGCGTCGACCCCATGGGTATCGGACGGGCCCTGTTCAACATGGCCAAGGGCGGTCAGACCCAGGGTGGCTCCACGATCACCCAGCAGTACGTGAAGAACGCCATGCTGGAGGACCAGTCGCAGACGATCTCCCGTAAGTTCAAGGAGCTCTTCGTCTCGATCAAGGTCGGCGCCAATGTCGACAAAGAAGACATCATGGCCGGCTATCTGAACTCGGCCTACTACGGCCGCGGCGCCTACGGGATCCAGGCCGCCGCGCGTACGTACTTCGACAAGGACGCCGACGACCTCAACCCGAGCCAGTGCGCCTTCCTGGCGGCGGTGCTCAAGGGCGCCACGTACTACGACCCGGCGGGCGCGGAGTCGATCGACCCCTCCGCCACCCCCGCGGCCAACCGCCAGCGCGCGGAGACCCGCTGGCGCTGGATCCTCGGCGAGATGGTCAAGGACGGGCACCTGGAGGAGTCGGTACGCGCCAAGTACCCCGACTTCCCCACGCTGCAGAGTCCGCGGTCCAACGCCCAGCTGGGCGGTCAGGTCGGTTACCTGGTCGACCTCGCCAAGGCGTACATCGTCAACAACAGCGAGAAGACCGGGATCACCGAGAAGCAGCTGCGTGACGGCGGCTACGAGATCCACACGACCTTCGACAAGAAGAAGGTCACCCAGCTCGAAGCCGCGGTGAAGAAGGTCCGCAAGGAGAACATCAAGGAGAAGGAACGGCCGAAGACGGACAAGCACGTCCAGTTCGGCGGGGCTTCCGTGGACCCGAAGACGGGTGCCATCAAGGCCATCTACGGCGGTGTGGACGCGACCAAGCACTTCACCAACAACGCCGACCAGACGGGCGCCCAGGTCGGTTCGACCTTCAAGCCGTTCGTCCTCGCGGCGGCCATGAAGTGGGGCGTGCGCGATCCCGACCTGGAGCCGACCCAGGCCCAGGACGAGCGCATCAAGGTCTCTCCGAAGAGCCTGTACAGCGGCAAGAACAAGCTGAAGATCGAGGACTACGACGGGACGGTCTGGAAGGACAAGGACGAGAAGGAATGGCTGCAGCGCAACGACGGCGACGAGTCGTACAACCCGCCCACCTTCCAGATCGACCTGCGTGAGGCGATGAGGGTCTCCTCGAACTCCGCCTACGTCCAGCTGGGCATGAACGTCGGTCTGGACAAGGTGCGCGAGTCCGCCTTGGACGCCGGCATCAAGGAAGGCAGTCTGCAGACCGCCAACTTCCCGTCCTTCTCCATCGGCACCTCCGACCCGAGCGCGATCCGCATGGCCGGCGCGTACGCCACCTTCGCGGCGAGCGGCAAGCAGAACGAGCCGTACTCGGTCGACGAGATCACCGACAAGGACGGCACGGTCTTCGCGCACGAGAACTCGGCCAAGGCGAAGCAGGCCTTCACGGCGCAGGTCGCCGACAACGTCACCGACGTCCTCAAGACCGTCGTCGACGAGGGCACCGGTACCGCGGCGAAGCTGAGCAACCGGCCGGTGGCGGGCAAGACCGGTACGACCGACGGCAACAAGTCCGCCTGGTTCGTCGGCTACACCCCGCAGCTCTCGACCGCGATCTCCATGTACCGCATGGACGACGACGAGTCGAACAAGAAGCGCGAGTTCCTGGAGATGTACGGAACGGGTGGCCAGGACAAGATCCACGGCGCCTCGTTCCCGGCCGAGATCTGGCACGACTACATGGAGCAGGCGCTCAAGGGCGCGAAGGTCGTCCAGTTCCCGACGCCCGAACCCATCGGTGAGGTCGTCAACGACGTCGTGGTCCCGACCCCGACTCCGACACCCACCGAGACGGAGGAGGAGGAATCCGAGGAGCCGGAGCCCACGCCGACCAAGAGCGAGCCGTCTCCCCCCGCTCCCACCACCAGTGAGTCCTGTGGCGCCTTCTTCGGCTGCGAGGACGACGGCGGAGCCAGCACCGGCGAGACCGACACCGGTGGCACGGACGGCGGCGCGAGTCCCTCGACCTCGGAGTCCGAGGAGGAGGACGGCGGCAACAGCAGAGGCAACGGCAACGGGGGCCTGTTCCAGGGGTCCTCGGGCTAGCGGGCAGAAGTTCCCTCGACGCGACGTGGTCGCCGGC
>NZ_JBHWZP010000424.1:0-6917 GCF_042728395.1 Streptomyces sp. NPDC060205 | reverse complement strand
CCCGACCGCCGCTTTTAGGGGCGCGGGGAACTGCGCGGCCAGCCACACGCGACCGGCACCCGACCGCCGCTTTTAGGGGCGCGGGGAACTGCGCGATCAGCCCCCACCGGGCCGCAGTCGAAACGCAACGCTGCGGCACCGCCCACCTTCCAGGGGCGCGGGGAACTGCGCGAACGGCCCCCACCGGGCCGCAGCCGGGACCGGACCCGCGCAGCGGACCGCGTCACTCCGACAAGTGGCGCTCCACCGTCGACACCTTGGACGTGAGTCCGTCCGTCACCCCCGGCCGGATGTCCGCCTTCAGGACCAGCGACACCCGAGGCGCCCGCGCCTCCACCGCGGCGACCGCCCGCCGCACGACGTCCATCACCTCGTCCCACTCCCCTTCGAGCGAAGTGAACATCGCATCCGTCCGGTTCGGCAGCCCCGACTCACGAACGACCCGCACCGCGTCGGCGACGTACTCCCCCACGTCCTCCCCGACCCCGAGCGGCGTCACGGAAAAGGCGACGATCATGCGCCCACGATCCCCTCGTTGCGCGCGCGGGACTTGATGACCGCGGCCTCGGCCTCACCCTTGAGCTTGCGCTCGGCGAAGAACCCGCCCGTCGGCAGCACGGAGAGGACGAAGTAGAGCGCCGCGGTCTTCAGCCCCCACTTCGCCCGGTTCCACGCGTCGGCCCAGAAGATCACGTACAGGACGAAGAGAACGCCGTGGACCATGCCCATCACCGGCACCGCGTTGAAGTCCGTGGTCCGCTTGAGCACCGAGCAGACGAGCAGCAGCAGGAACGAGACGGCCTCCGGGCCGGAGACCAGACGGAGGCGGCGGAGGGCGGAGGCGGTCTTGATGTCCACGGGTCACCTTCGGTGTTTGTGAATGAGAGCACAAGCGTCCGCCCATTGTGGCATTGGAGTGCCGGCGGACCGCTTCAGGGGTCCCTGGCCACACCCCGGACGATCCCGGGACGAGGCCCCTAGGGGGACACTCCGGGTCGTTCTCCACCCGTGGGACCTGTCCGCGGGGACGGCCCGCCCGCTACCTTCGCTTCGTGGCGATGTTCCGACTACAAGGCAGCAAGGTGCTGGCCGTCGACATGACCGGCGACGCCGTGAAGGCGAAGAACGGCTCCATGGTCGCGTACGACGGTCAGATGGCCTTCAAGAAACTCAGCGGCGGCGGCGAAGGCATCCGCGGCATGGTGACGCGCCGGATCACCGGCGAACAGATGACCCTCATGGAGGTGAAGGGCCAGGGCACGTGCTGGTTCGCCGACCGGGCCAGCGAGATCAACCTCGTGAGCCTCCAGGGCGACAAACTCTTCGTCGAGTCGAGCAATCTCCTGGCGACGGACGCGGGCCTGCGTACGGGCACGTCCTTCACGGGACTGCGGGGCGCGTCGCAGGGCAACGGGCTCTTCACGACGACGATCGAGGGACACGGCCAGGCGGCGATCATGTCCGACGGCCCGGCGGTCGTCCTGCGGGTCAGCTCGCAGTACCCACTGACCGTCGACCCGGGCGCGTACATCGCCCACCAGGGCAATCTGCGGCAGTCCTTCCAGTCGGGCGTGACGTTCCGCACGTTCATGGGCGAGGGCGGCGGCGAGGCCTTCCAGATCCGCTTCGAGGGCGACGGGGTCGTCTACGTCCAGCCCAGTGAGCGCAACTCCATCGCGGGAGACGTGTGACATGCCCTTCCGTGAGATCAACTCGAAGATGATCGAGGCCACCGTCGCACCGGGCCAGAAGCTGTTCAGCCAGCGCGGCGCGATGCTCGCCTACAAGGGCGAGGTCTCCTTCACCCCGAACCTGCAGAGCGGCCAGGGCGGCGTCATGTCGATGATCGGCCGCCGGGCCGCCGGCGAGGCGGCGCCCCTGATGACCGTGGAGGGCTCCGGCACGGTCCTGTTCGGGCACGGCGGCCACCACATCCAGGTGATCACCCTCGAAGGAGACACCCTGTACGTGGAGGCGGACCGGCTCCTGGCCTTCGACGGCACCCTGACGCAGGGCACGATGTTCATGGGCTCGCAGGGCGGAGTCATGGGCATGGTGCGCGGCCAGGTGACGGGCCAGGGCCTGTTCACCACGACCCTCAAGGGCCACGGCTCGGTCGCCGTCATGGCGCACGGCGGGGTCATCGAGGTCCCCATCAGTCCGCAGCGCCCGGTGCACGTCGACCCGCAGGCGTACGTCGCCCATCACGGGGACGTCCGCAACAAGCTGTCCAGCGCGCTCGGTCTGCGCGATCTGGTCGGCCGCGGTTCGGGCGAGGCCTTCCAGCTGGAGCTGAGCGGCAGTGGCGCGGTGTACGTGCAGGCGTCGGAGGAGAAGCTGTGACCACCTACCCGGGCACGGGCCCCGTGATCCACGACCCGGCGACCCTGCCGGTCGACGACAACGTGAACGCGTACACCTTCTGCGTGGAGCTCAAAGGGAGCGAGTGGTTCCTGCAGAAGGGCAAGATGATCGCCTACTACGGCTCGATGGAGTTCAACGGCATCGGGCACGGCCGCCTCGACCGTCTCGTGCGAACGTCTTTTCATTCGCCGTTGCACGCGAGCGACTGGGTGGTGGCGTCCGGCTCGGGCAAGATGCTGCTCGCCGACCGGGCCTTCGATGTGAATTCCTTCGACCTGGAGGAGGGCAACCTGACCATTCGCTCGGGCAACCTCCTCGCTTTTCAGCCAAGTCTCGCGCTCAAGCAGTCGATCGTCCCGGGCTTCCTGACGCTCATCGGAACGGGCAAGTTCGTCGCCGCCTCGAACGGCCCCGTGGTGTTCATGGAACCCCCCATCCGGGTCGACCCGCAGGCCCTCGTCGGCTGGGCCGACTGCCCCTCGCCCTGCCATCACTACGACCACGGCTACATGACGGGTCTGATGGGCGGTCTACGTGCGATGACGGGCATCGGCGGGGCCTCCGGGGAGGAGCACCAGTTCGAGTTCGTCGGGGCCGGCACGGTGCTGCTGCAGTCCAGCGAGGCACTGATGGCGGAGCAGGCGGCGGGGGCGGTGCCGAACGAGCCGGGAGTACCCGGCGGCGGCGGGGTACCAGGTCACCAGGGACAGCAGGGCGGCGCACCGCGTCTTCCCGGACAGCTGGGGGACCTCCAGCGTCGCTTCGGGCTGTGAGCGGTAGTCTGCAGAGTGTGACGTCGAACGTGTGCACGTCGTCACACCACCCTCACTAGTTCGCCTTTCAACCTTTTAGGTAGACTTGATTCATGGAGACCGAGACGGCCACCCGCTGGCTGACCGATGCGGAGCAGTGCGCATGGCGCACCCACCTGGAGGTCAACAGGCTGTTGACGTACCAGCTCGAAAGGGACCTCCAGCCGTTCGGCCTGACGATGAACGACTACGAGATTCTGGTGAACCTCTCGGAGTCGGAGGGCGTACGGATGCGGATGAGTGACCTCGCGTCCGCCACCCTCCAGTCCAAGAGCCGCCTCTCGCACCAGATCACCCGCATGGAGAACGCGGACCTGGTCCGGCGCGAGAACTGCGAGTCCGACCGCCGCGGGCTGTTCGCCGTGCTCACGGACCACGGCCTGGAGACGATGCAGAAGGTCGCGCCCCATCACGTGGGTTCCGTGCGCCGCCACTTCATCGACCTCCTCTCCCCGGAGGCCCTGGAAGAACTCCACAAATCCCTGACCCCCATCGCAGAACACCTCCGCACCCAACGAGGCCGCCCGTAACGGGCCCTTCCCGGGGGCGCGGGGAACGGCGCAGTCTTTTGCTTTTTTTGGGGGCGCGGGGAACGGCGCAACCTTCTGCCGTTGGGGGCGCGGGGAACGGCGCAATCTTTTAAGGGGCGCGGGGAACGGCGCGACCAGCCCCCACCGGGCCGCAGGTTCCCACCCGCCGCGCTTCAGTAGGCCGCTAGGCCACAGGCAGGCGGAGCTCGAACAGAGCTCCGCCCACCGCCGCCTCACGCACGGTGAGCGCACCCCCGTGCCGCACAGCCACGTCCCGAGCGATCGCAAGCCCCAACCCCGCCCCGCCGTCATCCCGAGCCCGGGCCTCATCGAGCCGCACGAACCGCTCGAAAACCCGCTCCCGCTCACCGGCAGGCACGCCCTCGCCGTCGTCGGCGACCTCCAGGAGCGCCCACTCCCCCGCCCGCCGCACGCTCACCGAGACCGACGACCGGGTGTGCCGCTGGGCGTTGTCGAGCAGATTGCCGAGCACCCGCGCGAGCTGCCCGCGCGACCCGCTCACGTCCAGGGACTCCACGGAGTCCGCGGCCACGGACGCGGCGACCCGGTCCCCGGTCCGCTGTGCGACCTGCGCACGGACGAGCGCGACCAGATCGAACCGCGCGTCCGCCGGCCGCTCCCCCGCGTCCAGCCGGGCGAGCAGCAGCAGATCGGCGGCGAGCCGCTGCAGCCGTACGGTGTCCTCGACGGCCCCTGCCACATCGAGCAGTTCCGGGTGCGCGGCGCCCACTTCGAGCTGGGTGCGCAGCGAGGCGATGGGGCTGCGCAGCTCGTGGGAGGCGTCGGCGACGAACCGGCGCTGCCGTTCCACGGACTGCTCCAGGGCGGCGAGCGTCTCGTTGGTCGTGCGGGCGAGCCGTGCGACCTCGTCGTGCGTGTCCGGTACCGGAACCCGCCGGGTGAGGTCCTCGGAGGCGGTGATCGCGGCCATCTCGCCGCGGATGCCCTCGACGGGGCGCAGCGCCCGCCGGGTGACCAGCCAGGTCACCAGGGCCACCACGGCCAGCAGCAGTGGGAAGCCGATCAGCATGACGGTCAGCGCCGTGCTCACGGCCTCCTGTTCGGCGGTCAGCGGCGCACCGGCGTGGACGGTGAGTGTGCCCTTGCCCTCCACCTCCACCGGCACGGCGGCGAACCGGTAGTCCGCCGTGTCGCCGTCGATGGTCGCGGAGCCGTCGCTGAAGGAGGCCTCGCCGAGTTCGCCGGCCTCGCGCGGGTCGTCGTCGCCGTCACCGGCGTCATCGTCGTCGTCATCGCCGTTCACGGCCCCGGGGGCCTGCGGTGTGACCCGGTCGACGCCCGTGCCGCTGATCCGCTCCAGGTCCTCGGTGACGGCGACGAGCTTCCCCGCCTCGTCCACGACCTGGACGGGCTGGTCGTCGCTGTCCAGCGAGAGGTTGCCGTAGGGCTGCCCGGCCGCGATGTCGGTGGCGACCTTCTGGGCGGCCCGTTCCGCCTCCGTACCGGCCTGTTCGCTCAGGTTGGTCCACAGGGACAGCAGGACGGCGGCGCCGGCCGCGGCGAGCGCGACGGCCACCACGAGGCTCGCGGCGAGGGTGGCCCTGGCCCGTACGGACCCGAGGACGCGCTTCACCTGGACTCCAGGCGGTAGCCGGCGCCGCGCACGGTCCGGATCAGCGAGGCCCCCAGCTTGCGGCGCAGCGTGCTGATGTAGACCTCGACGATGTTCGGGTCGCCGTCGTAGGCGAAGTCCCAGACGTGTTCGAGGATCTCCGCCTTGGACACCACCTCGCCCGCCCGCACGACGAGTTGTTCGAGGACCGAGAACTCCTTGGTGGTGAGGGCGATCTCGTCCTCGCCGAGGTGGACGCGCCGGGCGGCGGTGTCGACCTTGAGGTCACCGAGCACATGCACGGGCGACGCCCCGCCCGAGGATCCGCGCCGGCGCAGCAGCGCCTTCACCCGGGCCACCAGGACGACGTAGGAGAACGGCTTGGTGAGGTAGTCGTCGGCGCCGGTGTCCAGGCCCTCCGCCTCGTCGTACTCGCCGTCCTTCGCGGTGAGCATCAGGATCGGCACGTCGTGCCCGGCGGAGCGCAGGGCGCCGCACACCCGGTAGCCGTTCATGCCGGGCAGCATGATGTCGAGGATGACGAGGTCGTACGAGCCCTCGCCGGCCATGTGCAGCCCCTCCAGGCCGTCGTGGACCACGTCGACGGCGTACCCCTCGGCCGTCAGGCCCTTGGCGAGCGACAGGGCGAGCCGCTTCTCATCCTCCACGATCAACAGGCGCATGCGTAAAGAGTCGCAAACCGAACCTGAAGAAGCCTTCAGGGTGCTTCAGGTCCGCTTCAGCGTCGGTCGGCCAGATTGGGACACGTCGAAACGCACCGAAGACGCTCGACTCCGGTCGAAGCCGTAGATCTCGGAGGAATCCCCATGAAGCGCAACATCGTCATCGCCACCGTCGCCGCCGCCGCTCTCATCGGAGGCGGGACGGCGACGGCCCTCGCCGTCACGGGTGACGGGGACTCCAAGGTGAAGCAGTCCAGCGTGCGGGCCGCGGACGACGACCGCGACGACTCCGCCGACGACGACCGCGACGATCGCGACGACCGGGCCGACGACAAGGCCGACCGGGCCGAGGACGCCGCCGACGCGAAGGCGGCGAAGGTCACGGCGGCCGACGCGATCACGGCGGCGCTCAAGAGCGTGCAGGGTACGGCCGTCTCCGCCGACCTGGACGACGAGGGCAGCAGCCTGGTGTGGGACGTGGACGTGCTGTCCTCGGGCGGCGCCTGGCACAGCGTCAGCGTCGACCCGGGCACGGGCAAGGTGCTCGGCTCGCACACCGAGCAGGAGGACGCCGACGACACGGCGGAGGCCCGGGCCGCGCTGAAGGGTTCGTCCGTCACCGCCGTGGAGGCCGCGAAGGCCGCCGCCGCGCAGGGCACGGTCACCTCCGTCGAGCTCGACGACGACGGCCGCACCAACGCCTGGGACGTCGACACGACCGCCGCGAACGGCGCCGAGAAGGAGTGGAAGGTCGACCTGAAGTCCGCGAAGGTCACTGCGGACACCTCGTCGGACGACAACTCCTCCGACCACGACGACAACGACTCGGACGACGACGGCTCCGACGACTGACATCGGCCACCGTCGACCGAGAACGACCGACAACGACTGACATCACTTGACGAGTTCGGCGGCCTCCCCGGCCTGTGCGACC
>NZ_JBHWZP010000423.1:0-6928 GCF_042728395.1 Streptomyces sp. NPDC060205 | reverse complement strand
GGCTGAATACATCGCGGGCGGGCGGAGAGATGCTGGCGCAGCCGCAACTCTCAGCCCGTCCGGCGTTTGAGGACGAGCGCGCAGCGCGATCCGGGGGGCGAGGGGGCGCAGCCCCCATGCAGTGACGGGAAGGGTAGGGGCGGCGGGGGCGCAAACCCGGCCGCAGCCCCCGAGCCGGCCCCGCACCCCCTCAGACATAACGCCGCCCCGGCCCCACCCCCACCGCCCCCACAACCGCATCCGCCAACACCCCCACCTCCCCCGGCGCAAGCCGGGAAACGGTGATCCGCAACCCAGGAGGCGCGTCCATACGAAAGCGCGCCCCAGCAGCCACAGCCCACCCGGAGTGCAGCAACCGCGCAACCGCCCCGGTCTCATCCGGAACAGGCACCCACACGTTCATGCCACTGGCCCCCCAAGCCTCGACCCCCCGCTCAGCAAGCGCACCGATCAACGCGTCACGACGAAGCCGGTACGCCGCCGCCACAGCAACCGTGTCCACGGCCCCACTCCCCCACAACTGCACCACGGCCCGCTGCAGCAACCGGCTGACCCACCCCGGCCCCAGCCGCTGCCGCCCCTGCACCCGGTCCATGGTGACCGGATCACCGGTCAGCACGGCCAGCCGCAGATCGGGCCCGTAGGCCTTGGCGACGGAGCGGGTGAAGGCCCAGTGCCGGGTCGCGCCGGCCAGCGGATGCAGGGGCAGGTCGACGATCCGGTGCCCGTGGTCGTCCTCGACGAGCAGGGTCTCCGGGTACTGCTCCAGCACGGCCCGCAGCGCACGCGCGCGCGTGGCGCTCACCGCGGCACCGGTCGGGTTCTGCGCGCGGTCGGTGACGATCAGCGCCCGCGCCCCACCCTCCAGTGCGACCCGTACGGCATCGGGCAGCGGCCCCTCGGTGTCGACCCGCACCGGCACGGCCCGCAGCCCGAGCGCCGGGACGAGGTCGAGCACGCTGTGCCAGCCGGGATCCTCCACCGCGACCGCGTCCCCCGGCCTGAGGTGCGCGGCCAGTACCCGCTCGATGCCGTCGAGCGATCCCGAGGTGACCACGACCGGCCCGTCCGGCACTCCGTCCGCGTCGAGGTCGGCGCGGGCGAGCCGGGCCAGTTCCGCGTCCACGGAAGCCTCTCCGTAGAGCGTCGGTTCGCGGTCCGCGAACTCCACGGCCGCCGCGAACGCCTCGCGGAGGGAAGGCAGCAGTGCGGGGTCCGGATTGCCGTCCGACAGGTTCCGTACGCCGGGCGGGACGTCCAGCCGGGACAGCTCCCGCGCGGTCGTCACCGGCTTGGAGCGTACGCGGCTGCCGCGCCGGCCCGCGGTCTCGATGACTCCGCGTTCGCGCAGGGTGCGGTAGGCGGCCGCGACGGTATTGGGATTCACCTCAAGCCGTGACGCCAACTCCCGCATAGGCGGCAGCAGTTGTCCCGGCTCCAGCTCGCCCGAACCCACCGCGCGCTCGACACTGGCCGCAATCTCGGCTGCACGCCTGCCTTCGATCCGATACTCTCCTAGCACAAAGCAGAGTATGCACTAGTACAAAATGCGACGCAAGCCGAACACACCCCGCCCCGGCGGACCATCCCGCACAGCGCCCACCAGGAGAACCCCATGACGGAGACGGCCACCCCGCGCCCCGCCACCTACACCCCGACCGACCGCACGGTCCCCACCCGCTCCCGGGAGCGCGCCGCGTACGACCACGAGATGGTGCACGCGATCCTCGACGAGGGGTACGTCTGCCACCTCGGGTTCGTCCGCGACGGGGCGCCCGTCGTGCTGCCCACGCTGTACGGGCGGGTCGGCGAGCGGCTCTACGTGCACGGCTCGACCGGTTCGCGTCCCCTGCGGATGGCGGGGCGGGCCGACCCGGGTCTACCGGTCTGCCTCACGGTCACCCACGTGGACGGGCTCGTACTGGCCCGCTCGGCCTTCCACCACTCGATCAACTACCGGTCGGTGGTGGTGCACGGCGTGGCCTATCAGGTGACGGATCCGGAGGAGAAGCGACAGGCCCTGGACGCGCTGGTGGACCACGTGGTGCCGGGCCGCTCGCACGACTCCCGGCCCGCCAACGCCAAGGAGCTGGCCGCGACGTCCGTACTGCGGCTGGACCTCGCCGAGGTCTCGGCCAAGCTGCGCACCGGTGGCCCGAACGACGAGCCCGAGGACCTCGGCCTGCCGCACTGGACCGGAGTCCTCCCCGTCCGCACGGCCTACGGAGCCCCCGAGCCGGCCGACGACCTGGCTCCGGGCACGGAGGTCCCGGCCTACCTGTCGAAGTGACCGCCGTACGGGCGACATCCGAGGACGCGCATCACCGCAGAAAGGAAGTCCGTTGTATGAGCCCTACAGGGGTGGGGCCCACACGGCACGGCACTACATGGCACGGCACGGCGCCTAACCGGCGGTACCCCGCCCGGACAGCCGCTCCCCCTCGACGCCACCCGCGCCACCCGTGTCACGAACACCACCCACCCCACCCCTGCCGTCCAACTCCAAACCGTCCGCGCCGCCCACTCCCTGTGCCACCGGAGCCTGCGACCCCTTGGTCGGCGCGGACGTCTGCGCGATGAAGGCGCCGCACAGCACCACCGCCCCGCCGACGATCTGGGGCGCCGAGAGATGCTCCCCGAGAAGGACCCAGGCGAGCACGGTCGCGATGACCGCCTCCAGGCACGCCACGACTCCGGCCACCTGGGGCGAGAGCCTGCGCACCGCGAGAACACCGGTCACGTAGGCGACGACCGTCGCGATCAGTACGATCCACCCCAGGAGCAGCGAGGCGGCCACGGTCGTCCCGTCCAGGTCCGCGTCGCCCCCGAGGACCGACCAGTCCATGCCCCAGGGCCGCGCCACGAGCGTCAGGACGAGCGCACCGACGAGCAGCCCGTACGCGATGACGCCCAGCGGGGCAGGCGCCTGCGCCCCCGCGTCGCCGCCCTGGTCGGCCAGGACGAAGTACCCGACCTGGCAGCACGCGGCGCCGAGCGCCAGCAGCAGTCCGAGGACGTCGAAGCTCAGGCCCGCCCACACCTCGACGACACAGGCGAGCCCGCCGACGGCCAGGACGACTCCGAGGGCCGCGGCGCGGGTGACGGGCCGGCGCTGTACGAACCGCACCCATCCGAGGACCAGGGCGGGCGCGAGGTACTCCACGAGCAGTGCGACGCCGACGGGTATCCGGGAGATGGAGGCGAAGTAGCAGGCCTGGACGCCGGCGACGGCCAGCAGTCCGAATCCGGCGAGCAGCGCGGGCCGCGCGCGGACCAGGTTCCGGTGGCGTACGGCCAGCGGCAGCATGACGAGTGCGGCGCCCGCGACGCGCAGCCAGACGACGTGCAGGGGGTCGAGGCCTGCCTCGATCAACGGTTTGGCGGCGACGCCGGAGCCGCCGAAGGCGACCGCCGACCCGAGCGCGAGTCCCAGCCCGACGCCTCTGCCACGGTTGCCCCGGCCGATCTCTGACGTATGCACCGGCACATGATGACAGGCGACGACATGAGCGTCACCCCCGTTGACACCTGTCTCAACGACTGGACGTCTGCACGCCCGTGCACGCCGATCCCGCCGGCGGCTCACGGTCAGGCTTCGAGGCCCCGCCCCCGCTCCGCCACACCGTCGAGGCGCACCAGCAGCTCCCGTACATCGACCCCCGCGCGCCCCAGCACTTCCACGGCCCGCGACTCGGGTTCGGCGATCAGCGCGGCGAGCAGGTCGACGCCGTCCGCGAACGGGTCGCCCCGCCGCCCGGCACGCTCGTACGCGGCCGCCATGACCCCGGCCGCCACGGGCGACCAGCCGTCCCCGGTCACCGTCGGCACGGCGCCGGAGTCCTCGACGGAACTCTGCCAGCGGAGCCCGTAGCCGATGCTGCGCTGGACGAGGTAGCCGAGCAGCCGGGCGACCTGCGGGCCGCTCTCGAAGGCCTCGCGCACCTCGGGGTCCGACTCCAGGAGCGTATGCAGCAGGTGAGCCGTGTCGATCTGCCGGTCACCGTCCCGCAACGCCCGTCTGCGCGCGCTCGCGACCATCGCCGCCAGCTCGGCACTGAGGTGGGCCTCGGCATCGGGGCCCACCGGGCCGCGCTCGGCGGCCTGCTGGTGGGGGCTTTGGGGAAGACGGTGTTGCACGTCTCCCACCTCATCAGCCCGTCGGCATCCGGTCATCCTCGCGGGGAAGCATTTCCGCGTCCGACACAGGGTGGGCACCGGTGTCCGGCTCCTCCTCCTTACGGATGACATCACGCTGTTCTCCCCTGAGCAGCGCGCGCCGCTTTGCTCCGCGCCCCTTGCGCAACCGTCTCGCTCCGGCGCTCGTCCACACGGGCATGGAGAGCGGGTGCTGGCTGGTGGCCCTGCCGTCGGTGGACGGCAGACAGTACGTGTACCGGGTCTACGCACCCGAGGACGCGCTGCCGGCCGACCTGTTCTGGGAGGCGTGGCACTGCCACGACGAAGGGCCCTTCCCGCGCGCGTGGGACGTGTTCGACGCGGCGGTGATACGACGGATGCACTGAGCCCGGCGCCCGCCCCACACTCTCTGACGGTTCATCAGTATTGAATGTTCAGGGTTCTACGGCTACGTTCCGCGACACCGTAGCCAGCTGCGCCCGGCGCAGCGCCCGAGACAAAGGGGTGGCCCGCATGGCCGAAGTCAGCGCGGAAGCACGGATCGAGGCGCCCGCCGAGAAGGTCTGGGCGCAGCTCACGGACTTCTCCTCGTACGGGGAGTGGAACTCCACCCACACCAGTTTCCCCAAGGGCGGCCCCGAGACCCTCGCGGTCGGCGGCACCTTCGAGGAGAACATGAAGCTCATGGGCTTTCCCGCGGAGGTCAACTGGACCATCGAGGACCTGGAGACGGCCCGTACGCTCGCGATCCGCGGCAAGGGGCCCATGTCCGTGACGGTCGCCACGCGCTACACCTTGATCCCGGACGGGGAAGCCACCACGGTCCGTATCGACGGCGAGTTCACGGGCGCCGCCGTCTCACTCATGGCGGGCAAGCTCAAGGACTCGGCGACGGCGGCCCTCAACGAGTCCCTGCGCAAACTGAGCGGCCTCGTCTCCTGAAGCACTCCCCGCCACCCCCACACACATTTCCACACGCACGCAGCCCCCACTCCGTCCCCCAGCCGCATGGGGGGTGCCTCGCAGTCGAGGCACCCCCCCTTGTCGCGGCCCGCTGTCACGGCCCGTTCGGCCGGGTGCGCCATCAGTCCTCGTCGGCGAGGATCAGATACAGCTTCTTGCGCGATTCGTTGATGACGGCCAGCGCCTTCTCGCGCTGCTCCTTGCTGCCGGTCTTCCAGACCTGCCCGAACGCCTCCATCAGACCGAAGCCGGCCTGCCGGATGTCGCTCAGTGCCTCCCAGTCGACCCCGCGCCCCGCGTCCTCCCAGGGCGCGTCCGCACCCTCGTCGGCCGCGGCGCGACCCTCCTCGGTCAGCGAGAACAGCTTCTTGCCGCCCTCGGTCGCACTGCTGATCAGACCTTCGTCCTCCAGCAGCTGAAGGGTGGGGTACACCGAGCCGGGACTGGGCTTCCACGCCCCGCCGCTGCGCTCGGCGATCTCCTGGATCATCTCGTAACCGTGCATGGGCCGGTCCTTGAGCAGGGCCAGGATCGACGCGCGTACGTCACCGCGCCGCGCCCTGCCGCGCGGTCCGCCCCGGCCTCCGCGCCCGCCCCAGGGGCCCGGGCCGAAGCCGGGACCGCCGAAGCCGGGCCCGAAGGGACCGAAAGCCCCGCGCCGGCCTTCGAAGCCGCCCTCACCGGGACCGCCGGGGCCACCCCGGCCGCGTCCACGGCCGTGTCCATGCCCATGACCGGGGCCGAAGCCCGGTCCGTATTCCTCTCCATGGGAACGCATCGCAATCACTCCATTCCATCGTTGATCTGTCGCGATGCGTCAACGATATATCGGAATAGCTCGCCCGACAACCCCTTACCGAACAGAAGGCGGTCAGGAGGCAGCCAGGACACGGGCAGAAGAGGGCCGCCCGCCCCGGATTGGCCTTGGTCCGCGCCCCTGAGCAGCGCCTACCGTCGGGCGCATGCGGATTCGTATCGTCGACGCCTTCACCGACCGCCCCTTCGCCGGCAACCCGGCCGGGGTCCTCCTCCTCGACACCTCGACGTCCTTCCCGGACGACGCCTGGCTGCAGAACGTGGCCCTGGAGGTCAACCACGCCGAGACGGCGTTCGCCCACCCCCTGCCCGCGGGAGGCGAGGCCGACTGGGCGCTGCGCTGGTTCACCCCCGCCGCCGAGGTCGCGCTGTGCGGCCACGCGACCCTCGCCACCGCCCATGTGCTGGTCACCACGGGAGCCGTCCGGGGTCCCGTGCGGTTCGCGACGAGAAGCGGGGTGCTCGTCGCGACCCCGAGGGACGACGGCTCCCTCACGCTGGACTTCCCGACCGCCCCGCTCACCGCGGTCGAGGTCCCGGCGGGCGTGGCCGAGGCCCTGGGCGCCGAGCCCCTCACCACCCACGACACCGGCCCGAACATCCGCGACCTTCTCGTCGAACTCGCCGACGAGAAGACGGTCCTGGGACTGACCCCCGACACCGTGTCCCTCGGGCGCCACTCCGAGCGCGGCATCATCGCCACGGCCCGCGCCGAAGACCCCTCCCGGGGCTACGACTTCGTGTCCCGCTGCTTCTTCCCGAACATCGGCATCGACGAGGACCCGGTCACCGGCAGCGCCCACACGGCCCTCGCCCCGTTCTGGTCGAAGCGCCTGGGCCGGACCGACCTCACCGGCCTCCAGGCCTCGGCCCGCTCCGGGCGCGTCCGTACGGAACTCCGGGGCGACCGCACCCTGCTCTCGGGCCGCGCGGTCACCGTGATCGAGGGTGACCTGCTCGTCTGACCAGCGCGAACCGCCCGCGGAACGGGCGGAGGGGCGTACGGCTCACC
>NZ_JBHWZP010000422.1:0-6953 GCF_042728395.1 Streptomyces sp. NPDC060205 | reverse complement strand
GCACCCAAGTGGGTGCGGGCCCGCGGTTACCAGCTAGCTACCGCTGGCGGTGAGCTTTCAGCTCTGGCCGCCGGCGAGCTTCTCGCGCAGAGCGGCAAGGGCCTCGTCCGACGCCAGGGCGCCGGAGTTGTCGTCCGACTCCGAGGAGTACGAACCGCCACCGCCGCCACCGCTGCCGCCGGAGGCGGCCGGAGCCGCACCGGGGGTGGCGACACCCTCGGCCTCGGCCTGGGCGTCCGCCTCGCGGGACTTGATGACCTGAGCCTGGTGCTGCTCGAAGCGCGTCTGCGCCTCGGCGTACTGGTTCTCCCACACCTCACGCTGGGACTCGTAACCTTCGAGCCAGTCGTTGGTCTCGGGGTCGAAGCCCTCGGGGTAGATGTAGTTGCCCTGGTCGTCGTACGACGCGGCCATGCCGTACAGCGTCGGGTCGAACTCGACCGAGGCCGGGTCCGCGCCGAAGGACTCGTTGGCCTGCTTCAGCGAGAGGCTGATGCGACGACGCTCAAGGTCGATGTCGATGACCTTGACGAAGATCTCGTCGTTGACCTGGACGACCTGCTCCGGGATCTCCACGTGGCGCTCGGCCAGCTCGGAGATGTGCACCAGACCCTCGATGCCCTCGTCCACGCGGACGAACGCACCGAACGGAACCAGCTTCGTGACCTTTCCGGGCACGACCTGGCCGATCTGGTGGGTGCGGGCGAACTGCTGCCACGGGTCTTCCTGCGTCGCCTTCAGCGACAGGGAGACACGCTCGCGGTCCATGTCCACGTCGAGGACCTCGACGGTGACTTCCTGGCCGACCTCGACAACCTCGGAGGGGTGGTCGATGTGCTTCCAGGAGAGCTCCGAGACGTGCACCAGGCCGTCGACGCCACCCAGGTCCACGAAGGCACCGAAGTTGACGATCGAGGAGACGACGCCGGAACGGACCTGACCCTTCTGGAGGGTGGTGAGGAACGTCTGGCGGACCTCGGACTGGGTCTGCTCCAGCCAGGCACGGCGGGACAGGACCACGTTGTTGCGGTTCTTGTCCAGCTCGATGATCTTGGCTTCGAGCTCCTTGCCCACGTAGGGCTGGAGGTCACGGACACGGCGCATCTCGACGAGAGATGCCGGCAGGAAGCCACGGAGGCCGATGTCGAGGATGAGACCACCCTTGACGACCTCGATGACGGTGCCGGTGACGATGCCGTCCTCTTCCTTGATCTTCTCGATGGTGCCCCAGGCGCGCTCGTACTGGGCGCGCTTCTTCGAGAGGATCAGGCGGCCTTCCTTGTCCTCCTTCTGGAGAACAAGGGCTTCGATCTCGTCGCCGACCTTGACGACCTCGTTCGGGTCGACGTCGTGCTTGATCGAGAGCTCGCGGCTCGGGATGACACCTTCGGTCTTGTAACCGATGTCGAGCAGGACCTCGTCCCGGTCGACCTTCACGATGACGCCGTCGACGATGTCGCCGTCGTTGAAGTACTTGATCGTCTCGTCGATCGCGGCGAGGAAGGCTTCCTCGTTACCGATGTCGTTGACCGCTACCTGCGGCGTGGTAGAGGTGGTCTCGGTGCTGCTCGTCATGTGGGAAAGGGCTCCGGTACGGACAGTGAGTCGTAGGTACTGCTTACGCCGGGAGCCCGTTTCGCTCTGAAGAAGCCGGACAGCCAAGGAAGCGCCGAATCCGGGCCGTGTTCGATGAGAACACTCGCCGGTGGCGCCTCGAAAACCGAGGGGACATACGACAGATGCGAGCGCAGCCTGCTACGTCTGAGGAGCGCAGGCCCGCAGCGCAACTTGTAGCATACGGGGGCAGCCGGACAGGGTCAATGCGCGAAGGCGCACACCCGGGGCGGATCGCCGCATACCCGGCACAAGACCCACGTGGCGGCAGCCGTACGTCAGGCAACGCCACGGGGTCACGCGGATTCCGTGGGGTCACTTCCGTGACCGCCGCCATGACGGACCGCACGGAAGTGACCGCAGATTAATACGAGGGAGCCGATCATCCAAGAGCCCGAACCGTCCGAGCCCGAGGCGACCCGACGCGCGGCGGGGGGCTCCGAGAGCTCCCGCGCCAATCGCGGCTGGTGGGACCGGAACGCGGACGACTACCAGGTCGAGCACGGCACGTTCCTCGGCGACGACCGATTCGTGTGGTGCCCCGAGGGTCTCGACGAGATCGAGGCCGAGCTGCTGGGCCCGATGGAGGACCTGAAGGACAAGGACGTCCTGGAGATCGGCGCGGGGGCCGCCCAGTGCTCACGCTGGCTGGCCGCCCAGGGGGCCCGTCCGGTCGCCCTGGACCTCTCGCACCGGCAGCTCCAGCACGCCCTGCGGATCGGCGCCGACAGCGTCCGGCTCGTGGAGGCGGACGCCACGGCGCTGCCCTTCGCGGACGGCTCCTTCGACCTCGCGTGCTCCGCGTACGGGGCGCTGCCCTTCGTCGCCGAGCCCGTGACGGTCCTGCGGGAGGTGCGCCGGGTGCTGCGGCCGGGCGGCCGGTTCGTCTTCTCCGTCACGCATCCGGTCCGCTGGGCCTTCCCCGACGAGCCGGGACCCGAGGGGCTGAGCGTGGCCTCCTCGTACTTCGACCGCACCCCGTACGTCGAGCAGGACGAGGACGGGAACGCGGTGTACGTCGAGCACCACAGGACGGTCGGCGACCGCGTCCGGGACGTGGTGGCGGGCGGTTTCCGGCTGGTCGACCTGGTCGAGCCCGAGTGGCCCGCCTGGAACACCCAGGAGTGGGGCGGCTGGTCGCCCCTTCGGGGAAACCTGATCCCGGGCACGGCGATCTTCGTGTGCGAGCGGAGCTAGACGGCGGCACCCCGGCCGGAGGCCGGGAGAGAGACTGAGCGGGTGACCCGTACCGAGCATGTGATCGTGTGATCCGTCATGACGCCCTGGACTCGCTGCCCGTACGCGGCGCGCTGCCCGGTCTGAGGGACGCCCTGGAGGAGCGGGGCGCCGCGGTCCTCGTCGCGCCGCCCGGCACGGGCAAGACGACCCTGGTGCCGCTGGTGCTCGCCGGGCTCGTCGGCGAGGAGCCGGCACGGCGGGTCGTGGTGGCCGAGCCGCGGCGGATCGCGGCGCGGGCCGCCGCGCGGCGGATGGCGTGGCTGCTCGGCGAGAAGGTCGGGGAGAGCGTCGGATTCACCGTCCGCGGGGAACGGGTGGTCGGGCCACGCGCGCGCGTGGAGGTCGTCACGACCGGGGTGCTGCTGCAACGGCTGCAGCGGGACCCCGAGCTGGCGGGTGTCGACGTGGTCGTGCTCGACGAGTGCCACGAACGCCATCTGGACGCGGACACGGCGGCGGCGTTCCTGCTGGACGTCCGGGCCGCGCTGCGCCCCGAGCTGCGGCTGGTGGCCGCTTCGGCGACGACCGACGCCGAGGGCTGGGCCCGGCTGCTGGGCGAGGTGCCCGTGGTCGAGGCGGCGGGCGTCTCCCATCCGGTCGAGGTGGTGTGGGCGCCGTCCGTGCGCCCTGTGCGGCCACCCCATGGGATGCGGGTGGATCCTGTGTTGCTGACCCATGTGGCGTCGGTGGTGCGCCGGGCGCTCTCCGAGCGGGAGGGGGACGTCCTGTGCTTCCTTCCCGGGGTCGGGGAGATCGCCCGGGTCGCCGGGCAGCTCGGCGGACTCGGTGATGTCGAGGTGCTGCAGGTGCACGGACGGGCCCCGACGGCCGTGCAGGACGCGGTGCTGTCCGGCGGTACGCGGCGCCGGGTCGTCCTCGCCACGTCGGTGGCCGAGTCGTCGCTGACGGTCCCGGGTGTGCGGGTGGTGGTGGACTCCGGGCTGGCGCGCGAGCCGCGGGTGGACCACGCGCGCGGCCTGAGCGCGCTGACGACCGTACGGGCCTCGCAGGCCGCCGGCAGGCAGCGGGCCGGACGGGCGGGGCGCGAGGCCCCGGGGACGGTGTACCGGTGCTGGACGGAGGCGGAGGACGGGCGCCTGCCGCGTTTCCCGGCGCCGGAGATCAAGGTGGCCGATCTGACGGCGTTCTGCCTCCAGGCGGCCTGCTGGGGCGATCCCGACGCCTCCGGGCTGTCACTTCTGGACGCGCCGCCCGCGGGCGCCATGGCGGCCGCGCGGGGCGTTCTGGAGGCCGTCCGCGCGGTGGGCCCGGACGGGCGTCCGACCGACCGGGGTGTACGGATGTCACGGCTCGGCCTCCATCCGCGGCTGGGGCGGGCGCTGTTGGACGCCGGGGCGTCCCTCGGTGCCGAGCGGGCCGCGGAAGTGGTCGCGCTGCTGAGCGAGGAGCCGCCGCGGTCGTACGGGGACGACCTCGCCGCCGCGTTGCGGGCCGCGCGTCGTGGGGGTGACGCGTATGCCGGGCGGTGGCGGGCCGAGGTCCGGCGGCTGCGGGCCGCCGTACCGTCCCGGGCTGCGCCCGGCGGGGCGGGAGAGTCCGTCGACGGCCGCGGGTCCGTCGTGGCCGGTCGCGCAGTTTCCCGCGCCCCTGACGGGGCGCCCGGCGCCGGGGCGAGGGGCATCGGCGACGACCATGCTGCCGGGCTCGTAGCAGCGCTTGCTTTTCCTGAGCGGGTTGCCCGGCGGCAAGGGGGGTCCTTCCTCATGGTGTCCGGGACCCGCGCCGAAGCCGGAGAAGGCAGTGGGCTGCGGGATGCCTCCTGGATCGCCGTCGCGGTCGCCGACCGGCCGGTGAACGCGGGGCACGCGCGCGTGCGGCTCGGGGCCGTCGTCGACGAGGAGGTCGCGCGCGAGGCGGCGGGCGCCCTGTACGCGGAGGGCGACGAGGTGCGCTGGGACGGCGGGGACGTCGTCGCGCGCCGGGTCCGGCGGCTGGGAGCCGTGGAACTGGCGGTACGGCCGTTGCGCGACGCCGACCCCGCCCTCGTACGGGAGGCGTTGCTCGAAGGGCTGGCGGCGGAGGGGTTCGGGCTGCTGCGGTGGTCCCGGGACGCCGAGGTGCTGCGGCAGCGGCTCGGGTTCCTGCACCGGCAGGTCGGCGCTCCCTGGCCCGACGTGTCGGACGACGCGCTCCACGCGCGCGTGGACGAGTGGCTGGAACCGGAGCTGGGCCGGGCGCGGCGGCGGGCCGACCTGGAGCGCATCCAGGCCGGGCAGGCGCTGGGCCGGCTGCTGCCGTGGGCGTCCGGGGAGGCGGCCCGGTTCGACGAGCTGGCGCCGGAGCGGTTCGAGGTGCCGAGCGGGTCCAGGATCCGGATCGACTACGCGGATCCCGAGCGGCCGGTGCTCGCGGTGAAACTGCAGGAGATGTTCGGGGCGCAGGAGTCGCCGACGGTCGCAGGAGTGCCCGTACAGGTGCATCTGCTGTCGCCCGCGGGGCGCCCGGCCGCCGTCACCTCGGACCTCGCGTCCTTCTGGAAGGACGGCTACCGCGGCGTACGGGCGGAGTTGCGCGGGCGGTATCCGAAGCATCCCTGGCCCGAGGACCCGGCGGACGCGCGGCCGACCCGGCACACGAACGCCCGCCTCGGCAGGGGCTGAACCCGCCTCAGGCGCTCAGCGGCTCCGGTTCCCGGGTCTCGGCCGGTGACGGGTCCCCGGGGCGGCGGCTGCGGGCCTCCAGGTACAGGGAGAGCGCCAGGAGTACTACGCCCAGGACCAGGAAGCCCCAGGGCAGGTACGAGGACATCAGCGCGACCAGGAGCCGCTGGGACTTGACCAGGTCGACGGTCGAGCGGATGTAGTCCTCGCGCATCTTCACGTGTCCGGAGAAGGCGGTCACCTTGTCTCGGTCGCCCAGGAGGGTGCCGCCGCGCAGTTCCTCCCGGTGGATCTCCTCTCCGTAGACGGGTGCTCCGGTGACGGGTTCGACCCAGAACTTGCGGACCGTGGTGTACCAGCGGGTCGTGCCCGTCTTGGCGACCGACTCCGCGGTGATGCCTTCGACGGGCATGACCTTCGGGAAGGGCACCTTGGTCCAGGGGATGGTCTGCTCGAAGTAGTAGACGTCGACGCCCCGGAAGTTCTGTGTGCCCTTGTAGTGGATGGGTTCGGTGATGCGGGCCTGCGCGTCGAAGTACTCGTAGTCCCTCTTCTCCGTGAGGAAGGGCCACTTGAACTCGATGCCCTCGCGCCGGACGGGGTCGCCGTCGACGCTCTCGCCGGTGGCGTGCACGGGTTCCTGGGTGTGCGCGTCGAAGATGTACCGCTCGGGGATCCGGGAGACCATCTCGCCGTCGGGGCCCTGGACGTAGGAGAGGCCGTCCCAGACGACGACGTCGCGGTTCGCGGTCCGCTCGATCCTCTCGGAGGCCTCGACGTTGCCCCTGAGGGTCTGGACGACGGTGACCTTGTCGACCTTCTTGGCCGTCATCGAGCCGTAGTCGAGGAGGGTCGCGTCCTTCGCCTCCAGGACCATGTCCTGGTACTGGTCTGCGGGGATCTTGGCCACGCGCGGGAAGGCGTACCAGCGCAGCAGCGGGGACAGCGCCGCGAAGAACACGGCGAGGGCGAGCAGGATCAGGCTGGCCTTGCGGCGCATCTCGGCGGCCCTCCCGGTGCGTGGTGGGTGTGCGTCACGGGTGTGCGCTACGGGTGGCTCGGGACGGTGGTGAGCAGCGGTTTCGGTGAGGTCTCGCCCGACGGCGAGCCCATGGCCGTGACGAGGAGGACCAGCGCGAACGCGAGGGCCAGACCGGTCGCGGCGGCGATCAGGGCGCGCATGCGGGCCTCCCGGCACAGGCGGAACCGAGTACATGGAGCGGAGCCGGGCGGAATCGGCCCGCTGGAACTGATACATCGTCAGGTCGGGCACCGTAGCAACGGGCGGGCCAGATGAGAACACGTTGCGCAGGCCTGGGCCATCACGGCGTCCTGGGTGGCGGCGTCACCGGCGAGTTCACCGGCGACGCGGCCCTGGGCCATGACGAGGACGCGGTCGCTCATGCCGAGGACCTCGGGCAGGTCGCTGGAGATCATCAGCACGGCGTGGCCAAGTCGGAGTACGCGTACACGTCGCTG
>NZ_JBHWZP010000421.1:0-7064 GCF_042728395.1 Streptomyces sp. NPDC060205 | reverse complement strand
CCAACAACAACTACAATAACACTAACGAGCAGCCCCGGGGCATGTCGTAGTCGATCGCCCGCGTAGCCCTTCCGAACGCAGCTCCCCATGTCAGCGGAGTTCCGTATGCCCGGGGGCGGCGGACCACGGCGTACCGGCACGGCCCCTCGCGTTCGTACGGCCCGCTCACGTCCGGCCCAGGAGCACACATGGAAGCCGGTGAGGGGCTCCCGTCCCCACGGGCCCCTCACCGGCTGGTCATGCGTGGCCGCGCTGTCAGGCGCGGACCAGTTCCCGGTCCTCGTCCGGTGCAGTCGTCGGACGGGCCGCGTCGAGTGCCTTGAGGCCCTCGCCCTCGACGTCCACGTTCGGCAGGGCGCGGTCCAGCCACTTCGGGAGCCACCAGGCCCGCTTGCCGAGCAGGGCCAGGACCGCCGGGACGATCGCCATGCGGACCACGAACGCGTCGAAGAAGACGGCGATGGCGAGGCCGAAGCCGATCATCTTGATCATCGAGTCGCTCGCGCCGATGAAGCCGCCGAAGACCGCCATCATGATGATCGCCGCCGCGACCACGACGCGGGCGCTGTGCCGGAAGCCGGTCACGACCGCCTGGCTCGGGGACTCCCCGTGCACGTACGCCTCCCGCATGCGGGTCACGAGGAACACCTCGTAGTCCATCGCCAGGCCGAAGACCACGCCGACCATGAAGATCGGCATCATCGACATGATCGGGCCGGTCTCCTCGACGCCGATCAGGCCGGCCAGCCAGCCCCACTGGAAGACCGCGACCACCGCGCCGAGCGCGGCGAGCACGCTCAGCAGGAAGCCGAGCGCCGCCTTGAGCGGGACCAGGATCGAGCGGAAGACCACGATCAGGAGGAGGAAGGCCAGGCCCACCACCAGGGCGAGGTACGGGACCAGGGCGTCGTTCAGTTTCTGGGAGAAGTCGATGTTCATCGCCGTGGTGCCGGTGACCAGCACCTCGGCATCCGTGTCCGCCTTGATGTCGGCGCTCTGGCCGCGGATGGCGTGCACCAGGTCCTCGGTCTGCGTCGAGGACGGCTTGGAGTCCGGGATCACCGTGATCGTCGCGGTGTCGCCCGCCTTGTTCGGGGTCGCCGGGGTGACCGTCACGACGTCCTTGAGGCCCTTGATGCCATCCGTCACGGCGGTGAAGGCGGCCGTCGGGTCGGCGCTGTCCTTGGCGTCGACCACGATCATCAGGGGGCCGTTGAAGCCGGGGCCGAAGCCCTCCGAGAGGAGGTCGTACGCCCTGCGCTGCGTCGTGGACGTCGGCTGGGAGCCGTCGTCGGGCAGGCCCAGTTCCAGCTGGGTGGCCGGTACGGCGATGACACCGAGGCCGACGACGCCGAGCAGGAGTACGGCCGCCGGGCGGCGGATGACGAAGCTCGCCCAGCGGGTGCCCATGTTGGGCCTGGACGGCTTACCCGCCGAGGTACCGGTGTCCTTGGCCTTGCGCTTCTCGTTCGCCGGGCGGATCTTGCCGCCCGCGTAGCCGAGCATCGCGGGGATCATGGTCAGCGCGATGAGGACGGCGACCACGACCGTGCCCGCCGCGGCGAGGCCCATCTTGGTGAGCATCGGGACGTTGACGACCGCGAGGCCCGCCAGGGCGATGACCACCGTGAGCCCGGCGAAGACGACCGCCGAGCCGGCGGTGCCGGTGGCGCGGCCCGCCGCCTCCTCGCGGTCACGGCCCTCGGCCAGTTCCGCCCGGTAGCGGGAGACGATGAACAGCGCGTAGTCGATGCCGACCGCGAGGCCGATCATCAGCGCGAGCGTCGAGGTGGTGTCGCCGAGGTCGAGCGCGTTGGCGAGCGCGGTGATGGTGGAGACCCCGATGCCTACGCCGATGATCGCCGTCAGCAGCGGCAGTCCTGCCGCGACCAGCGAACCGAGGGTGACGACGAGGACGACCGCGGCGAGGGCGAGGCCGATGATCTCGCCGGTCGCGCCCATCTCCGCCCCGGCCTCCAGCGCGTCACCGCCGACGTCGACCGTCAGGCCGGTGTCCCGGGCCGACTCGCCGGCCGCCTCAAGGGCGTCCCTGGTCGAGTCCGCGAGTTCCATGCCGGGGGCGTCGTACCGCACGGAGGTGTAGGCGACCGTGCCGTCCTTGCTCACGGCGTTCGTCGTGTAGGGGTCGGTGACCGAGACGACCTCGGAGCCGTCGCCCAGTGCCTTGACGGTCTTCGCGACGGTCGCCTTGTTGTCGGCGTCCGTCATCTTCTGGCCCTCGGGCGCCTTGAAGACGATGCGCCCGGTCGCTCCGTCGGCGCTGGCACCGGGGAACCGCTGTTCCAGCAGGTCGAAGGCCTTCTGCGCCTCGGTGCCCGGGATGGAGAAGGAGGTCGTGCCCGCGGCGGGCGCGGAGGCCGCCCCGACGCCCGCGAGCGTCAGCAGCGCCACCCATATCAGGACGACGAAGTGCCGTCGCCTGAAGGCGAGGCGGCCGAGTTTGTAGAGGAACGTTGCCACGGGGGCGTACTCCCGATCAGGTCGGTGATGCAGGTCGGTGATGCGGCTCGGTGATGCGCCGGTGGCGCGGAGGGCGATGGCTGGCATCGGCGCCGGCATCAGGGCAGGGATCATCGGCCCGACGACGTGAGCGGTCGCGTCAGGTGCGTGAGGAGAGGAAAGGAAAAAGGAGGGGAGGGCGGGCGCCGTGGTTCGGTGCCGGTTCTCGGGGGTCTCGGAGGGGGTGGGGTCAGGCGACGAGGGCGGGGATGACCACTGCGTCGATGTACGAGGAGAGGAAGCTCTGCGTCGGTGGCTCGTTGTCGATGATCGTCCGGGCCGCGAAGGACCCGATGATCATGTGCAGCAGGAAGTCGATCGCGGGGTTGTCCGCACGGACCTCGCCGCGGTCGACGGCTCGCTGCACCACCTGGCGCATCTCGTCCAGTTCCGGTTCGACCAGCCACTCCCGCAGGGCGGCCAGCAGATCGGGGTTCGTGTGGACCGCCGTCCCCAGGGCGCGCATGAGGGAGGAGTTCTGCTCCATCTCGCAGTCGTCCTGGCGGGTGATCATCGCGTGGAGGTCGCCCCGCAGGGAACCGGTGTCCACGCTGGCGATGCCGACCGGTTTGTGGTGCCGGACCGACCTGGCGACCAGTTCGGCCTTGCCGCCCCACTGGCGGTAGAGCGTGGCCTTGCTGGACCGGGTGCGGGCCGCCACGGCGTCCATGGTCAGGGAGTCGTAACCGACCTCCCTGAGCAGATCGAGCACGGCCTCGTACAACTCGGCCTCGCGCTCGGGCGTGAGCCGGCTGCGACGCGTCGTTGCTGTCTCAGCCATCCCATTCACCGCTTCCGCTCGAACGAAACTGTCTCGTACTCCTCTGAAGATACCCTGCGCGTCAACGAAACGAAACTGTTTCGTACGTGTGGTGGGTCACGCGTCCGTCCGGAACCACGAGTTGCCGGGCCCCGCCCACCGGAAAAGCATGGGTGGGTGAGCGACACGAGTGAGAGCGAGAGCAAGTACGAGAGCAAGAACGGGACCGGGTACGGGAGCGGACACAGGGACGGGGACGGGGACGCGGCCGGCGCGGGTGCGGGCGGCTCCGCCTCCTATCTGCGGTTTCCGCATCTCAGCGGGGACCGGCTCTGCTTCGTGGCCGAGGACGATCTCTGGGTGGCGCCCCTGGACGGGCCCGGCCGCGCCTGGCGCGTGACCGTCGACCGGACCAAGGTGAGCCACCCGCGCTTCTCCCCCGACGGGCGGCATCTCGCGTACACGACCTGGCGCAGTCTCGTGCCGGAGATCCAGCTGGCCCCTGTCGACGGCGGCCCGGCCCGGCGGCTCACCTACTGGGGCAACGCCGACACCCAGGTCTGCGGCTGGTCGCCGCCCGACGCGGAGGGCACCTGCGAGATCCTCGCCGTCGCCTCGCACGGCGAGCCCTTCTCCTACTTCACCTGGGCCTACAGCGTGCCGGCCGACGGCGGCCCCGGCCGCAAGCTCCCCTGGGGCCCGGTCTCCGACATCGCGGTCGCTGACGTCGACGGCGAGCGCAGGACGCTCCTTCTCACCGGTACGCCCCCGCACGAGCCCGCCGCCTGGAAGCGCTACCGCGGTGGCGCCACCGGGCGGCTCTGGCTGCACGGGCAGCGCCTCCTCGCCGACCTCGACGGGCATCTGGACTCGCCGATGTTCGTCGGCGACCGGATCGCCTTCCTCTCCGACCACGAGGGCGTCGGCAATCTGTACTCGTGCCTGCACGACGGTTCCGGCCTGCGGCGCCACACCGACCACGACGCCTTCTACGCCCGGCACGCGTCCAGCGACGGCAGCCGGGTCGTGTACCAGTGCGCGGGCGAGGTGTGGATCGTCGAGGACCTGGCCGCGGACGCCCGGCCCCGCCGCCTCGACGTACGGCTCGGCGGGCCCCGCACGGGCCGCCGGCCCTACCAGGTGCCGGCCGCCCAGCACGTCGACGGGATTTCCGTCGACGAGACGGGCCGGGCCGGGGCGGTCGTCGTCCGCGGCAGCCTGTACTGGCTCACGCACCGTGACGGCCCCGCCCGCACCATCGCCGACACCCCGGGCGTCCGCGTCCGGCTGCCCGAGATGCTCGGCTCCGGCGGGCAGGTGGCGTACGTGACCGACGCGGAGGGCGAGGACGCCGTCGAGATCGCCTACCTGCCCCGCGCGACGGGCGCGCGCGAGCCCCGCCGCCTGGCCGCCGGGCAACTGGGCCGCGTACTGGAACTCGTCTCCGACCCGAAGGGCGAACGGCTGGCGATCGCCTCGCACGACGGCCGACTGCTGCTGCTCACCGTGAGCCAGGAGGACCAGGAGGGCCAGGAGGACGAGGGGGACGAAGGGGACGAAGGGGCCGAGGGGGACGAAGGGGCAGAGGGGGCCGAGGGGGTGGTCACCGAGCTCGTCCGGTCCGTCAACGGGCCCGTGCGCGACCTCGCCTTCTCCCCCGACGGGGCCTGGCTCACCTGGTCGCATCCCGGAATCGGCCGCACGCTCCGCCAGATCAAGCTGGCGCGGATCGACGGGCCGGGCGCCCGTACGGTCGTCGACGTCACCAACGGCCGCTTCGAGGACGAGAACCCGGTCTTCACCCGCGACGGCCGCTTCCTCGCCTTCCTCTCCTGGCGCGGCTTCGACCCGGTGTACGACGTCCACACCGGCGACCTCTCCTTCCCGCTGGGCTGCCGCCCGTACCTCGTACCGCTGTCCTCGGCGACCCCGTCCCCGTTCGCGCTGACCCCCGAGGGCCGTCCGGCGGCCGGCGGTCTGGACGAGGAGGGAGGCGGGGACGGGGGCGCGGGGGGCGGCACGGTGACCGTCGAGACCGAGGGGCTGGCGAGCCGGGTGACGCCGTTCCCGGTCACGGCCTCCAAGTACTCGGCGCTGTACCCGGTCGCGGGCGGCGGACTCGTCTGGCTGCGCTGGCCGATCTCGGGGGCGCTCGGCGAGACGTTCGCGAACCCGGACGACACCAGCGGCCGGCCGACCCTGGAGCACTTCAACCTCTCCAAGGCGAAGAAGTCCGAACTCGTCGACCATCTGGACTGGTTCGCGCCCAGCGGCGACGGCAGCCGGCTCGTCGTGGTCGACGAGGGAGAGCTGCGGGCCGTGCCGTCCACCGAGCCGGGCGACGGCGACTCGACCGTCTGGATCGATCTGCGCCGCATCCTGCACGAGGTCGACCCGGCCGCGGAATGGCGGCAGGCGTACGCCGAGGCGGGCCGCCTCATCCACGCGTACTTCTGGGAACCCGGCATGTGCGGCATCGACTGGCAGGGCGTTCTCGACCAGTACCGTCCGCTGGTCGAACGGGTCGCGTCCCCCGACGAGTTCGCCGACCTGCTCCGCGAGGTGCTGGGCGAACTGGGCACCTCGCACGCGTACGTGATCGCCGCGCGCCGCAACGAAGGGCCGCCGCACTATCAGCGGCCCCAAGGCCTGCTGGGCGCCAACTTCGTCTGCAGGGAAGGCAACTGGGTGCTCAAACGCATCCTGCCCGGCGACTCCTCCGACTCCAAGGCACGCTCCCCGCTGGCCGGTACGGGGATCCGCGAGGGTGCGCGGCTGACGCATGTGGACGGGCGGCCGGTGGACCCTGTCACCGGTCCGTTCCCGCTGCTCGCGGGGGCGGGCGGTACGACGGTGGAGCTGACGTTCACCCCGGCGGAGGGGTCGGGGGGCGCGGGAGGCTCGGGGGGCTCGGGGTGTTCGCGTCGGGTGGCGGTGGTTCCCCTCGTCGACGAGCGTCCGCTGCGCTACCAGGACTGGGTGGCCAAACGCCGTGCGGTGGTAAGGGAGTTGAGCGGCGGCCGGTGCGGCTACCTGCACATCCCCGACATGGGCGGCTCGGGCTGGGCCCAGTTCAACCGCGATCTGCGCATGGAGGTGTCGCGGCCCGCCCTCATCGTCGACGTACGCGGCAACGCGGGCGGCCACATCAGCGAGCTGGTCATCGAGAAGCTCACCCGTACGATCATGGGCTGGGACCTGACCCGTAACGCACAGCCGGTGTCGTACACGTCCAACGCCCCGCGCGGGCCCGTGGTCGCCCTCGCCGACGAGATGACCTCCTCGGACGGGGACATGATCACGGCGGCCTTCAAACTGCTGAAACTGGGGCCGGTGGTGGGGCTGCGCACGTGGGGCGGGGTCGTCGGGATGACCGGACGCCATGAGCTGGGGGACGGGTCGGTCATCACGGTTCCGATGAACGCGGCGTGGTTCGACGCGTACGGGTGGTCCGTGGAGAACCACGGGGTCTGTCCTGATCTGGAGGTGCTGCGGACTCCGCTGGACTGGGCGGAGGGGCGGCATGCGCAGCTGGATGACGCGGTGCGGTTGGCGCTTGACCTGCTGGCCCTGCATCCGGCGGCCACACCGCCGCCGTACACCGGCCTCCCCGACCGGTCCCGGCCCCGGCTGCCGCCCCGGCCGTGACCCTAGCCGGGGTCGCCTTGACGGGGTCGCCTTGACGGGGTCACTGACCGATTCGCCTCAACCTGCGGCCCGGTGGGGGCTGATCGCGCAGTTCCCCGCGCCCCTGATGGGGCGCAGCCCCTCCTGAGGGGCGCGG
>NZ_JBHWZP010000420.1:0-7163 GCF_042728395.1 Streptomyces sp. NPDC060205 | reverse complement strand
CCCTCGGTGCGGGCCGTCGAGACGGCCCGCACGCGCCAGGGGCAGACTCAGTCGTGGTGGCGGCCGTGGCGGCCGTGACGGCCGTCGTCCTCGGAGTCACGGTGGTCGTCGTCGGACTTGGTCCGTGACCGCGTGATCTCGCCGCTGCCCCGGTCGACGTGGACCTCGTACCGGCTGCCGTTCTTGAGGATCTTCACGCTCCACACCGCGCGGCCGTGCTCCGTCTCGGCCTCGACCTCGCTGAGGGTGCCGCCGCCCACGTGGGAGAGCGCGATCTCCCCGGCGCGCCGGCTGCCCACCGGCGAACTCGGCTGTGCGGGCCTCGTGTGGGTGGGCGTGGCCGTGGCCGGTCCGGCCGTGTCGTCGTCGGCTGTCGGAGCCGTGGTCGGTGCCCCGGACTCCGACTCCCGCTCCGACTCCGACTCCGACTGGGACGGGGACGGGGCCGTGGTCGGTGCGTCGGATGCCGGTCCGGGCGACGCCGAGGCCGCGGCCGTGGTCGAAGACGCGCTGCGGGAGTGCGACGTGTCGTCGCTTCCGCCCGCCAGCGCCGTACCGGTGATCGCGGCGACCAGTGCTCCCGAGGTGAGCAGGACGAGTGATGCGCGCTTCATGGCGAACCTCCTGTGGTTGCTGGTGTTGAGGAGAGGTTCGCGCGGGCCGGGATAGGGCCGCGCTGCGGCAGTGCTAAGAGCGCGCTAAGGCGGTCATGAGGAAGGGGGAGGGGCGACTCGGGGCGTGGGCGGTCCCAGTTCCAGGGTCACCCGGGCGCCGCCTGTCCGGCCGGTCGGCAGGGTCATCCGGCCGCCGCTGGACTCGGCGGCCCGGCGGGCGATGTCCAGGCCCAGGCCGGTGGATCCGCCCAGACTGGTGCCCCGTCGGGCCAGGTCCGCCGACAGCCCGGGGCCCTCATCGGCCACCGTGAGCACGGCTCCACCGCCGGCGCGGGGTGACAGGGTGACGGAGAACGCGGTTCCGTCGGGGGTGTGGGCGAACACGTTCCCCAGCAACGCGTCCACGGCGGCGGCGAGTTCGTCCGCGGGGATCCCGACCGGCAGGGGGCCCTCCGTCGTGACGTCCAGGGTGACGGCCCGCCCGGTGTCCTCGGCCAGGACCGTCCAGAACGCCACCCGTTCGCGGAGCGCCGAGGAGGCGTCGCACTGCGCGTGCGCGTCCGTCTCCGGGCGGTGCCGGGCCTCGCTGATGAGCCCGGTGACCGCCCGTTCCATGGCGTCCACGCGGGCGGCGATCCGGGCGGCGTCGGCTCCGGTCAGTGATTCCGCCTCCAGCCGCAGGGAGGTCAGCGGTGCCCGGAGCCGGTGGGAGAGGTCCGCGACCTGTTCGCGCTCCTCGCGCAGCAGTTCCTGGATCCGGTCGGCGAGATGGTTGAGGGCGCCGGCGACTTCACGCAGTTCGGGGGGCCCGTCGGGGCGGGCGCGGGCCGTGAGGTCGGCCCGTGCGAGCCGGTGGGACACGGCGGACAGATCCGAGATGGGGCTCACGAGGGCGCGGCTGAGCCGGTCGGCCACGAGGAGACCGAGCAGCAGGAGCGCGACGCCCAGACCGGCCAGTACCAGCCAGGCCTGCGTGACTCCGCGGGTCAGTTCGGCGGCGGGCACGAAGGCGCGGATGACCGCCGTGCCGTCCGGGCGGCCGAGCACGGCCACCACGATCTCGCGCCCGTCGGCCCGCTCCACGGTCCGGCTGACCCCGGCCAGTCCCGCGAGCCGTACGGCACTGGTACGCGCCACCGGGGTGCCCAGGACCGACCCGTCGGCGAGGTAGACGGTGAGCGGCCCCCGTGCCGTGGCGGCCACGTGCTCGACGCTGGAGCGCAGGGTCTTCGGGTCCGCGGTCCCCACCAGCGAGACGATGCTCTGCGCGTCCGCGCTGGCGGCGACGGTGGCACGGTCCTGCGCGACCGTACGCAGCAGCAGGGCCAGAGGCACGACGAACGCGAGGAGCGCCAGGCACATGGTCGCCGCGACGAGCAGGGTCAGCCGGCGTCTCACGCGGGGTCCGCGGGCGCGCTCAGCCGGACACCGACGCCTCGTACGGTGTGCAGATAGCGGGGTTCCTGCGCACTCTCGCCGAGTTTCCGGCGCAGCCAGGACAGGTGTACGTCCACGGTTTTGTCGGCGCTTCCGTACGGCACCCGCCACACCTCGGTGAGCAGTTCCCGCTTGCTGACGACCTGGCCCGCCCGGCCGGCGAGATGGTGGAGGAGGTCGAACTCGCGGGGTGTGAGGTCGAGGACGGTTCCGGCGAGGCTCGCCTCGCGCGTGCCCGGGTCGATGCGCAGCTCACCGACGACGGTGGCGGCGGCGGGCTCCCGGGAGTCGGTGCCGCGCCGCAGCACCGCCCTGATCCGGGCCTCCAGTTGGGCCGCGGTGAACGGCTTCACCACGTAGTCGTCGGCGCCGGCGTCCAGCCCCCGGACGATCTCCGCCTCGTCGTCCCGGGCCGTCGCGATGATCACCGGGACGGGACTGACCGCCCGCAGCATGCGCAGCAGTTCGATGCCGTCGAGGTCGGGCAGACCGAGGTCGAGCACCACCAGATCGGGACGCTCGTCCAGCGCGGTCTGCAGTCCGCCCATCGCGGTGTGCGCGGCGGCGACGGCGTGACCGCGCTCGCGCAGGGCGCGCAGCAGCGGCGTCCGTATCGTCGGGTCGTCTTCGACTATCAGGAGGTGAACCACAGCAGGCACGCTATCCGAGCAGTCGGACAGGCCCGCCCTGTTAACCATCCCTTAGGTTTCCCCGGTGCTCTCCTTATCGACGGCCGGGGCATAGTCGTACGCATGCCATCCCGTACTTTCCTCGCCCTGGCCGGCTGGACGGCCGCCGCCGTGGCCGCCACGCTCACCGGCCTGGCCGCCGTCGAGATCATCGGGGACGGGATCACCGGCTCCTCCGACGGCAGGGCGCTCAGCTCGGAGCAGGTGCAGCAGCAGCTCGACGCGGCGAAGGCCACGTCGTCGTCCGGCCCCGCCAGGGAGCCCGGCACCGCGACACCGAGCACGACACCTGACTACGGGACGCCCACGCCCACCTCTACGTCCACGTCCCCGGCCGGGACCGCACCCGCCGCCACCGCCCGCGAGGTGAGGAGGACATTCTCCGCCCAGGGCGGCACGGCCATCGCGACCTGCGAGGGAACGACCGTACGCCTGCTGTCGTGGGCTCCCGCCCAGGGATACGGGGTGAAGAGCGCCGACCCGGGCCCCGACGACGAACACGCCGAGGTGAGGTTCGAGGGCACCGCGGGCAAGACCGAACTCCGCGTGCACTGCGTGAACGGCCACCCCACGGGCTCGTGGAAGCAGGACGACTGACGCGCGACGACTGGAACGGACGACTGGAACGGGACAGCGGACGCGCGACGGCTGACGCGGGACGATGGACACGGTTCGACTGGCGCGGGTCGACTGACGCGAGTCGAGCGACGCGGTTCGGCGTGCTCCGGGCGGCGACGGCCGCGGGGTCACCGCTTGTCGCGGGTGCCTCTGAAAACGAGCCGGTGGAGTCGGCCGCGCCGATGCAGCGCGATGGAGCCGACAGCGAGCGCTGCGCCAGTGGTGAGGCTCGCACCGACGCCGATGTCCCAGCCGGAAGGCCGCGACGACGAGCCACCGCCGACGCCGGCACGTGCGCCGAGTGTGGGCAGCGCGGGGGAGGGGGCACTTGAGGCCGGAGTGGTGAGAGCCGCGGCGGTACGGCGGGGCAGAACTTCGCAGGCGATGCCGTCGTCCGGGCCCTGGTCCTCGTCGAGCCGGTTCGGGTCACTCGGGTTCCGGTCGTACACGGCCTGCGCGTCTTCCTGGTAGGTGAAGTTGCGGCAGTCGAGGTCCTGGGCGTGGGCGGTTCCGGCGAGTGGCGCGATGGACATCATGGCACCGGCTATGCATGCGAGGGTGACGCGGCGTGGCATGAGTTCCTCCTACTGGCCCGGGTGGCCATCGTGTCGACGCTAGGAAGAGACCGGCTCGGCGGCGCGAGATGGTGGGCCGGACGGGTGGCCGGGGCGTCGGCGCGAGGACCGTGCCGGATCGTCCGCGGGTGGAGGAGACGCCGGCCCGAACTCCACCCGGACTTCCACCCATGGGTCCAGGTGTTCCAGGACCGGAAACGACAGTCTTGAGGGCATGACCACCACCGACTGGATCACCGATATCGCCCTCGTCCTCGTTGTCTTCCGGCAGCTGCGGGAAGGCCGGCTGGACCTCAAGTCCTATCTGATCCCGCTGGGGATCGTGGCCTTCGTGGCCTCCCAGTACCTGCACACCATTCCTTCCGCGGGCAACGACCTGGTGCTGATCGGAGCGCTGGTCGGTGCCGGCGCGGCGCTCGGCGTCGCAGGGGGCGTCTACACCCGGATCCGCAGCGCCGACGGACACCTCTTCATCAAGGCAGGTGCCATATCGGCGGTCCTGTGGGTGCTCGGGATGGGTGCGCGCATGGGATTCCAGGTGTGGGTCGACCACGGCGGTGCCGACGACGTGGGCCGGTTCAGCGTCACCCACGACATCACCACCTCACAGGCCTGGGTCGCCGCCTTCGTGCTGATGGCGCTCACCGAGGTGGTCACGCGGCTGGCGACGATCTTCGTCAGGAGCCGTCTGGCGATGCGCGAGCCGCAGCTCCCCGTGGGCCCGCGCCCCGCCGCCCCAGCCCTCGACCACACGGTCTGACCGTGGGCTATGGTCGCGGCGTGCCCGCATCAGTGAGCGCCCCGCACCCCGGTCCGGCCCCCGACAGGGAGCCGGGCCCGCGGGCCGTGCCCCGCCAGGACCCCCGGCTGCAGTGGGCCATCAGCCTGGCCGTCGTCGTCATCGGGTTCGTGACCGTCCGTCCGTTGGACACCAGCGGCCGTGGTCTGGCGGTGGCCGCCCTCCTCGTGGTCAACTCCGTCGCCCTGATGGCGCGGCACCTCCCCGAGACCAGGTTTCCGCCCCGCGTCGCCCTCGTCTGGCTGACCACGGGCGTCGTGGCCGCCGCCGCCCTGATCGGGGTCAGCCGCACCGGCGCCTGCTATCTGTTCGCCTACTTCCTCGTCGGCCACATCGGCTACCGGCTTCCGCTGAAGCAGGCCCTCTCGCTCGCGGCTGTGACCAGCCTCCTGTGCAGCGGTGTCCTGTATCTCCGCCTCGGCCCGGGCCATGAGGCGCTGCCCTGGACCCTCGGTCTCACCATCGGTGCTCCGGTGGTGGTGGGAATCCTCAGCCGCAGCAGACAGCGCGCCATGGAGGCGATGCTCTCGTCCGCCGAGTCCGCCGAGCGGGCCGCCCGCGCCGAGGCCCGTACCGCCGTACTCACCGAACGAGGCCGCATCGCCCGAGACGTCCACGACGTGCTGGCGCACTCACTGGCCGGGATCAACATGCAGTTGGAACTGGCGGACGCCCTGATCGACACCGGCGACCTGGAAAAGGTCCGCGAGGCGAACGACAAGGCACACAGCATGGTCAAGGAGAGCCTGAAGCAGGCCCAGTGGACCGTGCACGCGCTGCGGGAGGACTCCCTTCCGCTGCTCGACAGCCTGAGCGCGATGGTCGAGTCCTCGGGCCACCGCGATGCCCTCACCGTCACCGGAACCGTCCGCGAACTGCCGGCCCAGGTCACCCAGAACCTGCTGCGCATCGCTCAGGAGGCACTGACCAACGCCGCCCGGCACGCCCCGGGCGGCGACGCCGGGGTGGAGCTGACGTTCGAGGCGGCATCGACGACACTGAGAATCCGCAACGACCCCGCGACCCGCGAGGTGACCGCAGGGGTCGGCAGCGGAATGGGGCTGATCGGGATGCGTGAGCGCGTCGCCCTGCTGGGTGGCACCATTGCCGCGGGCCCGGTCACCGAGGGCCCCGACGAAGGCGGCTGGCGCGTGGAGGCAGTGATCCCGGGATGAGTGAACCGACCGATGAACCGCGGCAGTTGAAGGTGATCGTCGCCGACGACCAGGCCGCCGTCCGTGAGCCCCTTGCCGCGGTGCTCGGCATGTCCGAGGGCATCGAGGTGGTCGCCGCCGCGGCCGACGGCACCGAAGTGCTCGCCGCCGTGGCCGCCGCACCGGTGGACGTCGTCCTGATGGACCTGCGCATGCCCGTGATGGACGGCATCGAGGCGACGCGCCGGCTGAGCGAGGAACACCCGCAGGTCGCCGTGGTCGTACTGACCACCTTCGCCGACGACGAATCGATCCTGGCCGCACTGGGCGCAGGCGCCCGCGGCTACCTGACGAAGAACGCGGGACGCCAGGACATCGTCCGGGCGATCCGCGCCGCCGCCGCGGGACAGTCCGTCCTCGACCGCGAGGTCCAGGACCGCCTTCTCGCCACGGCCCGTGCCCGTCCGGCTGCCCCGGACCAGGCGCTTCCGCCGGACCTGACGCCACGCGAGCGCGAGGTGTTCACCCTCATCGGCCAGGGCCTGCCGAACCGGGCCATCGCCGAGAAGCTCTTCATCAGCGAGGCCACGGTCAAGACCCACATCAACAACCTGTTCGCCAAGGCGGGTATCCGGGACCGTCCCGACGCCGTCCGCCGGGCCATAGCGGCAGGCCTGGCCTGACCCTCGGTCCTCGCGTTCTCTCGAACCCCTCGCACTGCCGTCCAACTCGGCTCACCCGGCCGGGACTTGCTTCGGTGCCGCACGGACGTGCGCGCGTTCGCCCTGCCTTCCGATGAGACTCAGGAACTCGACGGGACCGGCGCCGGTGGCCCCGAACCAGTGCGGGGTGCGCGTGTCGAACTCCGCGGCCTCCCCGGCCCGGAGGATCAGGTCGTGCTCCCCGAGGACGAGGCGGAGCGTTCCGTTGAGGACGTAGACCCAGTCGTAGCCCTCATGGGTACGCAGGTCGGGTGCGGCGTCGTCGTTCCCGGTCGGCAGGACGAACTTGTAGGCCTGGATCCCCCCGGGCCTGCGGGTCAGCGGCAGGACGACCGAGCCGTCCCCGCAGGGGATGGGCCGCAGATGGACACGGGGATCACCCGTCGGCGGTGCGTCGACCAGCTCGTCGATCGTGACCCCGTGGGCGCGAGCGAGTGGAAGCAGCTGCTCCAGCGTGGGGCGCCGCAGGCCGGCCTCCAGCCGGGACAGGGTGCTGGTGGAGATGCCTGTCTCCGCCGCGAGGTCGCTGAGCGTGACGCCCCGGTTCAGCCGAAG
>NZ_JBHWZP010000419.1:0-7164 GCF_042728395.1 Streptomyces sp. NPDC060205 | reverse complement strand
CACGTCGGCGGGGCCCTTCACTGTGCTGCGGGTCAGCGGGCGACGGCCGCGTCCGTGCTCATGTCCGCGTCCGCACCGGCGGGCGCGTCGCTGCTCACGGGGGCGGCGGGCGCGGCCTCGCCGAGCATCGCCGAGGCGTTCTGGAGCGGGGTCAGGGTGCGCGGCGCGGCGGGCGCGGGCTCCTGGAGGCTGCGGCAGGTGAAGCCGAGCCGGGTCATGGCCCGGGTGACCTCCGCGCCGGTGAAGTCGCGGCGGTCCTGCCGGGTGATGATCTCGCCGACCTGCTTGACCGGGTACTGGCGGCGGCCGATGAGCACGGACTCACCCGTGATGGCCTCGGGCTTGACACCCTTCATCGATTCCAGCACCCCGTTCTTGGTGAGGTCGAACGGGAACCGGGCGATGACACAGCGCATGATGCCTCACAGACAGAGAGGGAGAAGGGGGCCGACCCGGGACGGGGGACGGGGTCGAACGGGGCGGAGCAGCCGGACGGGCGAGAGCTTCCACCGAAGGCCTCCATCGAAGGCCTCCATCGAAGGCCTCCATCGAAGGCCTCCACCGAAGGCCTCCACCGAAGACCTTCACCGAGGGCTTCCACCGAGGGCTTCAGCCGCGGGCTTCCACCTGGGGACGGTACTCGCCGCCGACGCCGGGCGGGGCGGCGGGCTGCCGTGACCACGTCACGTGCCCGGCCGGCCCCACCGGCCCGCGCGAGGCGGCACCGCGCCCCGGGAGGAGCGCTCAGGCAGCCGCGTCGACGGCGGACGAACGCGGCGCCGGACGACGTGCCGCGTCGCCCGTGGAACGGCTCCGGCCGCCACGCCCGCGCCGGCCGCGGGACACCGCGCCGGGCGCGGAGGAGGTGCTGCGCCGGGTCCGCTCGGAGGCGGGCGCGGTGATCGTGACCGGGATGCCCGAGGGAGCCTGGGCGCCGGTGATGCGGCTCAGCTCGGCCTCGCCCGAACGGACCTGGGTGGTCGTCGGGTTGATGCCCGCAGCGGCCATCAGACGGCTCATGTCGCGGCGCTGGTTGGGGGTCACCAGCGTGACGACGCTGCCGGACTCGCCCGCGCGGGCCGTACGGCCGCCGCGGTGCAGGTAGTCCTTGTGGTCGGTGGGCGGGTCGACGTTCACGACCAGGTCGAGGTTGTCGACGTGGATCCCGCGCGCCGCGACGTTGGTCGCCACCAGCACCGTCACATGCCCGGACTTGAAGCGGGACAGGGTCCGGGTGCGCTGCGGCTGGGACTTGCCACCGTGCAGGGCGGCGGCCCGTACACCGCTGTTCAGCAGGTGATCGGTGAGCCGGTCCACCGCGTGCTTGGTGTCCAGGAACATGATCACGCGGCCTTCGCGGGCCGCGATCTCGGTGGTCGTGCGCTGCTTGTCCGCGCCGTGCACGTGCAGGACGTGGTGCTCCATGGTGGTCACGGCGCCCGCGGACGGGTCGACGGAGTGGACCACGGGGTCGGTCAGGTAGCGGCGGACCAGCAGGTCGACGTTGCGGTCGAGGGTGGCCGAGAACAGCATCCGCTGGCCGCCGGGGCGTACCTGGTCGAGCAGCGCGGTGACCTGGGGCATGAAGCCCATGTCGGTCATCTGGTCGGCCTCGTCCAGGACGGTGATGGCGACCTGGTCCAGGCGGCAGTCGCCGCGGTTGATGAGGTCCGTGAGCCGGCCGGGCGTCGCGACGACGACCTCGGCGCCGGCGCGCAGCGCACCGGCCTGCTTGCCGATGGACATGCCGCCGACGACGGTGGTTAGCCGCAGCCGCAGGGAGCGGGCGTACGGGGTGAGCGCGTCGGTGACCTGCTGGGCCAGCTCGCGGGTGGGGACGAGGACCAGGGCCAGCGGCTGCCTCGGCTCGGCGCGCAGGCCCGCCGTACGGGCGAGCATCGCGAGGCCGAAGGCGAGGGTCTTGCCCGAGCCGGTGCGGCCACGGCCGAGTACGTCACGGCCGGCGAGGGAGTTCGGCAGGGTCGCGCCCTGGATCGGGAAGGGCACGGTCACGCCCTCGTGGCCGAGCGCGTCGAGGAGCTGCGCCGGCATGTCGAGATCGGCGAACGCCTCGACGGCGGGCAGGGCCGGGGTGATGGTCTTCGGCAGCGCGAACTCGCCCTGGGGCGAGCTCTGCCGACGGCCGTGGCCGCCGCCGTAGCCGCCCTCGGAGCGGCGCGGGGAGCCGGAGCGGGTGCCGCCACCGCTGCGGCCCGCGCTCGGATTTCCGGCGCTGCGGGTACGGGAGTAACGGTCGTTCGTGCGCGTGCGGTTCACGTGGAACCTTCCTTGACGTGGCGCGTATCAAGGAATTCCCGCGGAAAACGAGCAGCGCAGAGAATTGCAAGAACGAGCCGAAGTAATGGGGAGCCGAATCGGTGGGAATATCGAAGCGGCGGGGAATGTTCGCGGGTGGCCTCGCCGGAGCGCGTTGCGCGTTTCCTGGGACGGGGTCGGTCGTTCCGTGCGGAGGGCTCCGAAGGATTTTCATCCGGAGCTTGGACGGAGGACCCCGTGGAGCGGGTCGCGATTCCCCTGGAATGCAGCGAGCTGGGGCCCGCACCCCAAGGTGCGGGCCCCAGCTGCGAAGTGCGTGCCGACTAGGCGGGAACGATGTTCTCCGCCGTCGGGCCCTTCTGGCCCTGCGCGATGTCGAACGTGACCTTCTGGCCCTCGTTCAGCTCGCGGAAGCCGGAAGCCGCGATGTTCGAGTAGTGGGCGAAGACGTCGGCGCCGCCGCCGTCCTGCTCGATGAAGCCGAAGCCCTTTTCGGCGTTGAACCACTTCACGGTACCGGAAGCCATGTTTATCTCCTTCGGGGCGGTGCGTCGGGGCGCACACTGTGTGCGCTCCGTGTCGCCGTGATGATCACCCCACCGGAAATGCAACCGGAGCCATAAAGGATCCCCACCCGTAGCTAACTGGTGGGGACGCCTGTCAAGATTTTCGGGAACCACAACATGCAACTGACATCGAGACTAGCACGCTGCGATCGGGGGTGTGTGACGAGTTATTTCACGCAGCCTGCCGAGTAAGTAATTGTCATCGCGCGTCGAGGTCAATTCTCATGTGGCTGGCACAGGTATTGGTCTGCCCGGGGGGCATGGTTTCTGTGGGCCCGCCGTGGGTGGGATTTCGTCCGCGGGCCCGGTGGGGGCCGGTCGCGCAGTTCCCCGCGCCCCTGGAGGGGCGCGGGCTGCGGGGCTCTTCCGTCAGGGCTGGACCGGGAGTGTCCAGCAGTTGGACTTCGTGGGCTCGCCCGCGAGGCGGTCCGTCAGCCAGTCGATGGCGTCTCCCTGGTCGGTCAGGAGCGGGGCGAAGTGGTTGAGCAGCGCGCTGCCCACGCCCGGCAGGACCACCGGCTTGTACGTGACGTCGGCCCCCTTGCGGCACCAGTCGACCGCGAGGTCCCGGGACTGGCCGTGGGGGACGAGGTTGTCGCTGACGCCCGTCGCGAGCCGGACCGGGCCGGACGGCTTCAGCCTGCCGATGCGCTGGCCGTCCAGGAACGTCTTCAGTTCGGGCGTGGCGGCGATGATGTCGCTGATGGAGCGGCCGTCGGTCGTCCACTTGGTGCTCTTGGCGTAGCCGTAGCCGAAGAGGGCGTCACCGACGCACATGGTGGACAGATCGGTGAGGGCCGCCTTCCCGGCCGCGTTCAGGTGCGCCTCCGCGATCGGCTTGAGCTCCGGGTCGGACTGGAGGAAGCCGTTGAGGGACCAGCCCAGCGCGCCGGCCAGCTCGCTGCCGTCGATGGCCTTGGTCACGGCGGTCAGATCGGCGGGCGGCGCGCCCGCGTAGGTTCCGGCGAGGGTGACGTCGGGGGCGTACGAGGACTGCAGTTCGGCGGCGGCGGCGGTCGCCCCGCCGCCCTGGCTGTAGCCGAACAGCCCGACCGGGGAGTCGGCGGTGACCGAGGCGCCGCCGAGCGAGCGGGCCGCGCGGACGGCGTCGAGGACCGCGTGCGCCTCGTCGACCCGGTCGACGTAGGTGTGCAGCCGGTCGGTCGCGCCGAGGCCGGCGTAGTCGGTGACGACCACGGCGGCGCCCTTGGCGAGGAGCCGGTAGACCGACAGGTCCTCGTAGCCGACGGAGACCGTCTGGCCGTTGAACGACAGCGGGTGTTCGAGGCCCATGGACGCGGCGCACTGGTCGCCCTGGCCCAGGGTGCCGGGCGCCAGCGCGACCAGGGGCCGCGGTCCGCCGCCCTTCCAGCGGGCGGTCGGTTCGATGTACGCCCCGGTGACGGCGACCGGCCCGCCGTTCGAGTCGGTGGACTTGTACATCAGCCGGGTCGCGGTGCCCGGCAGCGGTCCGTGCAGGCTGGGCAGGCTCAGGGCGAGCGGGAGCGGTTCGCTGCGTACGAGCGTGCCGTTCGCGGCGGGCAGGGTGGTCGGCGAATTGTAGAAGGCGGGGATCGTGACGCCCCGGGACACGACCTCGTCCGCCGCCGTGGCGGCGGTGGCCGTGAGTGCCTGGGTGGTGAGGCAGGCGGCGGCGGTGACTGCCGCGGCCAGCAGTTTTCTGCGTGCGGGCATGGCGAACCTCCTGTGGAGCGGCCGACAGGTGAAAGTCCGCCTGGAACTTACCTGTGAGTAAGTTACTCGTGGTAGCAGTCGGAAGGTTACGGTTCGGTAACTTGACGGGCTGTCTAATAGCGGGCCCCTTCCGGTCGCCCCGCAAGCACGTCCGAACCTGACGGGACGCGGACTCGAAGCTGACGGGAGCCAGACCAGAGGCTGACAGGGCGGCCCGGCCCGTCGTCCCGAAGACGGAGCCGAAGGCGTGTTCCTACTGCGTACCGAGTAGCGAAATGTGTCGGCAGACGCACGACGACAGGACGGGTCCGCACCGGACAGCCTGGAGGGACATTCGGCACCAGATGTGGAGACCTCCTGCCGTGGCTACTTTCCTGTACCGATTGGGCCGTCTGGCCTTCCGGCGTCGCTGGTACGCCGCCCTGGTCTGGGCGGCCGTCCTGGCCGCGGTCGGACTGGGCGCGATGAAGGCCCCGGCGGCGGCCGAGGAGGCGTTCTCCATGCCGGGCATCGAGTCCCAGAAGGCGTTCGACCTGATGGAGCAGCGCTTCCCCGGGACGTCCGCCGACGGCGCGACCGCGCGGGTCGTGTTCGTCGCGCCGGACGGCGGGAAGGTCACCGCCGCCGAGAGCAAGGGGACCGTCGAGAAGACCGTGAAGGAGCTGGGCGACGGCTCGCAGGTCGCGAGCGCCGTCGACCCCTTCCAGGCGAAGGCGGTCAGCAAGGACGGCACGACGGCGTACGCGACCGTCACCTACAAGGTCGGACCCGAGGAGCTGACGGACGCCAGCAGGTCCCAGTTGGTGAAGGCGCTCGACGAGGCCCGGGACTCCGGGCTGACCGTCGAGGCCGGCGGGACCGCGATGGAGGAGAACGGCGGGCCGGGCGGCGCGGCGGAGCTGATAGGCGTCGCGATCGCCGCGGTCGTCCTGCTGGTCACCTTCGGTTCCCTCGCCGCGGCCGGGCTGCCGCTGCTGACCGCCGTCATCGGCGTCGGCGTGAGCATGGCCACGATCCTGACCTTGGCCAGCACCCTCGGCCTGTCCACCACCACCGGCACCCTGGCGATGATGCTGGGCCTCGCGGTCGGTATCGACTACGCCCTGTTCGTGGTCTCCCGCTACCGGGAGGAGCGCGCCAAGGGGCGTACGCCCGAGGAGGCCACCGCGCTCGCGACCGGTACGGCCGGTTCCGCGGTCGTCTTCGCCGGACTCACCGTCGTCATCGCGCTGGCCGGACTTGCCGTCGTCGGCATCCCGATGCTCACCAAGATGGGCCTGGCCGCGGCCGGCGCCGTCGTTGTCGGCGTCCTCATCGCGCTGACGCTCGTACCGGCGCTGCTCGGCTTCTGGCCGAACGCCGTGCTCACCCGCAAGGCCCGCAGGACCGGCCGGGTCGAGAAGGAGGCCCAGGACAACGGCGGCACCCGCTGGGCGCGGTTCGTCCTGCGCCGGCCCGTGCCCGTACTGCTCCTCGGCGTGGTCGGCCTCGGAGCCCTCGCGGTACCGATGGCGGATCTGCAGCTGGGCATGCCCGGCGACGAGGCGAAGTCGACCTCCACCACCGAGCGCCGGGCCTACGACGCGCTCGCCGACGGCTTCGGTCCTGGCTTCAACGGTCCGCTGACCGTCGTCGTGGACGCCAAGGGCGACTCCGACGCGAAGGGTGCCGTCGAGACGATCTCCAAGGAGATCGGCGCCACCGAAGGGGTCGTGTCCGTCTCCCCGGCGCGCTTCAACGAGAGCGGCGACACCGCCGTCTTCTCGGTCGTGCCCTCCACCGCGCCGACCGATCAGAAGACCACGGACCTGGTGAACACCATCCGCGGCGAGCGGACCGGGGTCGAGGCCGAGACCGGCGCGACCTTCGAGGTCACCGGCACCACCGCACTGAACATCGACATCTCCGACAAGGTCTCGGGCGCCCTGGTCCCGTACCTGATCGTCGTGGTCGGTCTGGCGATCATCCTGCTGATGGTGGTCTTCCGGTCCCTGCTCGTCCCGCTCAAGGCGGCCCTCGGCTTCCTCCTGTCGGTCCTGGCCTCCCTCGGTGTGGTCGTCCTGGTCTTCCAGCAGGGCCACGGCGCCGACCTGATGGGCGTGGAGCAGACCGGCCCGATCATGAGCCTGATGCCGATCTTCCTGGTGGGCATCGTCTTCGGACTCGCCATGGACTACGAGGTCTTCCTGGTCTCCCGGATGCGCGAGGCGTACGTCCACGGGGAGTCGCCCGCCCAGGCGGTGACCAGCGGGTTCCGGCACAGCGCCCGGGTCGTCGTGGCCGCCGCGCTGATCATGATCGCGGTGTTCGCCGGCTTCATCGGCGAGAGCGAGTCCATGATCAAGATGATCGGCTTCGGGCTGGCCACCGCCGTCCTCTTCGACGCCTTCGTCGTACGGATGGCGATCGTGCCCGCGGTCCTGGCCCTGCTCGGCCACAAGGCCTGGTGGCTGCCCGGCTGGCTCGACCGGCTGCTGCCCCGCGTCGACGTGGAGGGCGAGGCGCTCAGCCGCAGGGCCGACGCGGACCCGGCGCCGTCCGACACGGCCGACCTGGAAGTGGCCCGCACCTGAGGCGACCGCCTCCCTCCCCCCGGACGGGGGGGCCCCCGGGGGGCGACCCACGC
>NZ_JBHWZP010000418.1:0-7208 GCF_042728395.1 Streptomyces sp. NPDC060205 | reverse complement strand
GCGCAGTTCCCCGCGCCCCTAGGGGGTGGGGGCGAGGGTGTGAAGTTCGGCAGCGGGTCAACGGGCCCTCGCCCCAGGCCCCGCAAGGGGCGCGGGGAACTGCGCGGCCCACCCCCACCGGACCCGCAGCAAAACATCGGGGGCCGGCCCCCACCCCCTAGGGGCGCGGGGAACTGCGCGACCAGCCCCCACCGGACCCGCACCCGAAACTCAAGGGCGGAAGGAACGGCGCGATCTCTGGCGCAGTCTCCCAGGGTGCCGCGTACGGGAGCGTCAGGCGACGGTGAGGACGAGCTTGCCGCGGCCGTGGCCGGCGTCGCTCGTCTGCTGCGCCTTGGCGGCGTCGGCGAGCGGGTAGGTGGCGCCGACCGTGATGGTCAAGTCGCCGTCGGCGGCCTTGCGGGCGAGTTCGGCGAGGCGGGTGGCCGAGCGGCGCTGCGGGCCCTCGGCGAAGACGATGCCGAGTTCGCGGGCCCGGAAGTCGGCCGTGGTGACGATGCGGTCGGTGCCGCCGCGCAGGGTGATGGAGTCCTCCAGCGCGCCCTTGCCCGCGGCGTCGAAAACGGCGTCCACGCCGTTCGGGGCGAGCGCGCGGACCCGCTCGACCAAGCCGTCTCCGTAGACGAGGGCGGTGGCGCCGAGCGAGGTGACGTACTCCTGGTTGTTCGGGCCGGCGGTGCCTATGACGTGGGCGCCGCGGGCGGTGGCGAGCTGGACGGCGATGGTGCCGAGGGCGCCGGACGCGCCGTGGATCAGCAGCGTCTCGCCGGCCTTGACGTCGAGGAGGTCCAGGACCCGCTCGGCGCCGTCGCTCGCCACGGGCAGTGCGGCCGCCTGTGTCCAGTCGAGCCCCGCCGGCTTGGGGGCGAGGACGGTCGCGTCGGCCAGTGCGTACTGGGCGTAGGAGCCGGTCTCGGACCAGCCGAGTACCTCGTCGCCGACCTTGTACTGGTCGACGCCCTCACCCACGGCGTCGATGATTCCGGCGATCTCGCCGCCGGGGATGGCGGGCAGGATGGTGGGGAAGATGGCTTCCATGATCCCGGAGCGGATCTTTCCGTCCACCGGGTTGACGCCCACGGCCTTGACCTGGACGCGGACCTGGCCGGGGCCGGGCTGGGGCACCTCGACCTCGGTCTGGTGCAGGACCTCGGTGCCGCCGAACGCGTCGAAAACGATGGCCTTCATGACTGCTGTCTCCTTCGGTGAGCTGGTCTGGCGACCACCGACCACGTTTGTGTGGCCAGCCACATAAAAAGTAGCACCGATTATGTGGCTAGCCAAGTAGTTGTCGGAGGGATGCCTTGGAGCCGGGGAGGCTCTGGTGCCGCCGTCAGTCCCTGGCGGGGTATCGCGGCAGGTCAGCCGTCGGAGGTGGGGTGGATGTCGGAGGGGGCGGCGCCCGTGCCGGTACGGGCGCCGAAGATCTGGATTTGGTGGGTTCTCTCCCCGGGTTCTTGCACAGCATTTGATGCCGGTCGGTATCGGTCGGCCGTTTACCGGGACGGGCGAATCCGGGGGCCGGTGGGGGCGGGTCCGGAGCCGGCGGGCTTCAGCGCCGGTGTCAGTGCTGATGACGGTGCCGGGTTCGGTACGAAGTTGAGCTCGGCCCAGACCGTCTTGCGCGGGGGTCTGCCGGGCGTGACGCCCCAACGGTCGGAAAGCGCCTCCACGATGACGAGTCCGCGCCCCGACTCGTCGGCGGGGCCCGGGTGCTGCGGGCCGAGGGTCCGGCGGTCGCCGCGGGCGTCGGTCACCTCGATGCGGAGGGTGCCGCCGATCACGTACAGCGTGAGGCGGAAGTCGCGGCCGGGGACGCGGCCGTGCGTGACGGCGTTGGCGGCCAGCTCGGCCACGATGTGCTCCGCACGGTCGGGGTCCAACGGCAGCTCCCAGGCGCGGACTTGCTCGGTCGTGAACCGCCGGGCGAGGCGGGCGCCGCGGGGTGTCGCTGACAGGAGCAGGCTGAAGCTGCGGACGGTTTCTTGATTCACGTCACACAGCGTGGCCAACCGTGTCTACTTTGAACCGGGGTTACGACTGTGCGTATCGGAACTGTCGCGCTGTGGTCCCGGTCTGTCTTGGCTGTCTCGGGTGTCGTACGGGGGCGGGCGGGTGTTGGAGGTGGGTGGAGATGAGCAGCGGTGAGGGTGTGGATGAGGCGGGCTGGGACCTCGAACCGGGGGACGAGAGCGCGCCGTTGGTGGAGGCCGTCGGGCGGCTGCTCAGGATCTGTCGCGAGGCGGCCGGGCTGCGGGTCGCCGACGTCGGTGAGGCCCTCGGGTACGGCGAGGACATGATCCGCAAGATCGAGCGCGGGGCGCGGATTCCACGGCCGGAGTTCCTGGACCGGGCGGACGAGGTGCTGAACGCGAGCGGGCACCTCAAGGCGTTCAAGGGGGATGTGGAGAGGGCCCGGTACCCGAAGAAGGTGCGGGAGCTGAAGGAGTTGGAGGACCGGGCGGTCGAGTTGCTGCAGTACAGCAACCACAACATCCAGGGGTTGTTGCAGACGCCGGAGTATGCGCGGGCGTTGTTCGAGATGGCCCAACCCGCCTACTCGCAGGACGAGGTGGAAAGGGGGACTGCCGCACGTATGGCACGGAAGGCGATCTTTGCCAGGGACCCCGCCCCGACGCTCTGTTTCGTCCAGGAACAGGTCACGCTGGAACGCCCGCTCGGTGGGAAGATGGTGCTACGCCGCCAACTTGACCACCTGCTGGAGGTGAGCCAGTTGCGGAACGTCACGCTTCAGGTCATGCCGACCGATCGGGAACAGCACGCCGGAGTGCATCACGGCCCGATCCAAGTGCTGAAGTTCGTCGACGGCACAGCGATCGGCCGTTGCCCAGGTGCGTTCAACGGCCGCCCCGTAACCACCCCCAGGGATCTTCGTATCCTTGAACTGCGGTATGGCATGATCCGCGCGCAGGCTCTCACACCGGGGGAGTCGCTGGCCTTCATCGAACGAGTGCGGGAGAAACTATGAGCGTCACGGAACTCCACTGGTTCAAGAGCAGCTACAGCGACAGCAGTGACATCAATGACTGCGTCGAAATAGCGAAGGCGCCTGCCGTCGTCCACGTCCGTGACTCCAAGAACCCCGCCGGGGCGCGGCTCACCCTCAGCCCCACCGCCTGGGCGTCGTTCGTGGCACCCATGGCGGCAGGCAACTAGCTGGGATTGAGGGCCGGGTCACTGCAAGTTCTGCACATGCGGATGGCCGGGCGCGACCGTACACACGTACAGCTGCAAGTTGTAGCTGCGGCCGATGTTCAGCTGGGTCGCGCAGGACGGGCCGCGGTAGTGCAGGCCCGTATAGCCGGCGTCCTCCACAGGACGCCAACTGCCGTTGCCGCCGTCCCATTCGCTGCCGTCGATCGTGAGCAGGGGCCGCACGGCCGAACCGCACTCGGGGCATGCCATGGAGAACGGGTCGCTGAAGCTCCAGGGGGCGTAGCCGCCGAGCTTGCAACCTGGAGCGACGCTGAGGTCGTACTGATAGCCGATGGCGGTGACGTCATCCAGCTCATCCAGCTCATCCCCGTCCTCAGGCTCTTCCGGGGTCTGCTCCTCCTCCCAGGCCTCGATGCGGTCCGCGAGGTCCTCGGGCAGTTCGTGCGGGGCGGGGTACTCGGTGACCGTCTCGGGGTGGAGTACGCAGGGCTCGGGGAGGTAGTCGTCGTTGCCGATCACCGAGGGCTGCGGGGCGGTGGCGAGGGGGTCGGTCACGTCGGTGGAGGCGCGCCAGCGGAGCGTGACCGCGGGGAGGTGGTCCGCGGCGTGGTCGAAGGGGCACCACAGGACCTGGAGCAGATCGGTACCGGCCGGGCAGGGCAGCGCGGGGACGTCGGCGGCGTACAGCTGGACCACGGGGATCATGGGGGCCGGGCCGTCCTGGGGCATCCGCGTGCGGCCGGAGATCGAGGCGCGGTCGACGATGACGCGCTCCTCGGGGGTAAGGAGGTCGGCGCCCTCGGCGCGCGGCCGGTCCCAGGCCTCGTCGAGGATGCGCCGCCCCAGCCGTACGTCGTCGGGGGCGACACCGCGGTGCGAGGGACCGGCATGATCCGGGCAGGTGGGCCACGGTTCGTGGGCCGGCCAGAGGAGCGGCCCGCCGATCGAACTGTCGGCGGCGGTCGGCGCACCGGCACGCGGGTGCAGTCGTACGGCGGTACGGGCCATCGGCGCCAACTCGGGGAAGAGGGCGGCGATGTCGAGGGGGCGGGGTGGGGTGGTGCGGGGCATGGGGAGAGGCTATGCGTGCACGCAGGCGGAAGACGAAGGTGGGGCACGCTCGATGGTCGATGGGGCGCGGGCGGTGGCGTACGCCTGGTCCACCGAGGGGCATACGGGCCGTACTACTACCCCGACGACGCGGGACGTCTTCCGACGGGGGACGCGAGCACGGACGTGGGCATCGATGTGACGCGACTGCGGATCCGCCCGCGGCCGCCTGAGGATTCGCCCGCGTGGACTCTGAAGGCGGGGCAGCGGGATGAGTAGCACTTTCAAGTACCGGCGCCGGAGCTCCTGTTCGCACGGCGGCTTGGCCGCGGACCTTACGGCGGAGCATCGCCTCCCAGGTACCGGCGGGGGTGGCTGCCTGCAGATCCACCGCAAGGTATCGCTGGCGCTTCCGATCGGCACCCATTGGCGCGACGCCGCATGGCTCGCCTTCGGGCTCTCGGTGCACTCCGCCGACCTGTCCTCCGCGCATCCCGACGGCCTGCTCGTCGAGGTCGCCGCGCTTACCTTCCCCCTCGCCCACTACCGGTCCGAGGTGGCGGCGCTGGCGATGGACGCCTGGGTGCGCAACGAATTCGCCCTCCCCGATCGAGGACTGCGCGTCGCTCCCGACGAGGAGAACGGGGCATGGCGATTCCAGTGGGGACGGCACTCTGATCCCTTTTCGGACGGACGCTGACCGGTCGGTGGTGGAGGGAAGGCACGTGCAGGCGCTGGCCGGGATCGGCACCCCGGAAGCGCCCCGGGGGAGTGGCCGGACCCACTGAGATGGCATGCGGCGGAGGAGCTGGGCATCGAGGACGAGCTCGGTTACGACGAGGACGCGATGGTGGGCGGGGCGTAGCCAGGAGGCCGGGGATGGACGGCGGGTTCTGTGCCGGCACGGTCGGCATCGGGAGGAGGGGACATGGCGACGGGCGGCTGGGACTGGGGCGGTGACGAGAGCCCGCTTCGCTTCGACGATCCCGTCGAGTGGGACGCGGCGTACGAACGCGGAGAGGACTCACTGGGCTCCGCCGCGATCGGGCTGGCCTTCAACTGCTCGCTGGCCGAGGCGTCACCTCGGATCGTCAGGGCGATGCAGCTGCCGGACATCGGCCAACGCGGCTTCGCCTTCACCGCGGCGGGCACCGCGGCCCGGCTCAACGGCGAACTGACACCAGAGCTGTACGCCGCGCTGCGGGCGGAGGGCCACGGCCGCAGGAGCATGGCGGAGAACGCCATCGACGACACCCTCGACCACGTGGCGTTCCGGCAACTCCCGCCGTGGTTCAAGTGGCAGATGGTCCGGATGACCGTGCAGAACAAGCTGGAGTACTGGTGGATGCTGACCACGGACGCGGTCGGCGATGCGCGGCGGGCCCTGCGAGGTCGCCGCTCCTGAGGGCAAGGGGCGCGATGGCGCGGTCGGCGGGGGGCGTGGCAACAACTGAGTGATCGGGCGGTGGTGCAAGTGGCGGATGACCGGACGCGACGGGGCTGGTCCCCGCAGACCGAGGACGTGCTGCGCCGTGCGGGCTGGCGTCCCGGGCGGTCGGTGCCGACGTCGACCTGGGAAGCGGTCCTGAGTGAACGCGGGGCCTTCGTGGCTCATGACGCCGCGCGTCGGCTCCTCGCCGAGTTCGGCGGTCTGGTGACGTACGGCTGGCCCGCCGATTCGATCACCACTTCGTCGGCCGTCCGGTTCGACCCCCTCGCGGCCGCCTGGCAGGACGAGCGGTTCGCGCGGGCGAGCCGCGAAGCAGGGGCGCCGCTCTACCCGGTGGGCACGGCGGACGAAGGCGCCGGCTTCCTGGGGATCACCGAAGAGGGAGCACTGCACCTGCTTCGGGACCGGGCGGAACCGCTGGCGACGACCATTGACCAGGCGCTGGACCGGTTGGTCACGCGGCAAGGGGCGCAGGCAGCCCTATGGACACCCGACGTGCCGGCGGACCCCTCTCCGTTCTGGCGGAGGTTCGACATGGCGGAGGCCGGCGAGGACGCCGGGGTGCGCTGGTCGGCGGAGACGGATCGGGTGCTGCGGGCAGGGGGCTGGCGTCCGGGCCGGGCAATTCCCACGGACACCTGGGAAAGCGCCCTTCTGCAGAGTGGTGAGTACGAGATCCACGATGCCGCCCGCCGCTTTCTGGCGGAGTTCGGTGCGGTGGGTGTGCCCTATCGCGATCCCCTGGACACCACGTCGTGGATGGAGTTCCGACTGGATCCGCTGTCGGCGTTCTGGGACGCGGAGATCATCGAGGATCTGGCAGAGCAGGCGGGTGTCGACAGCCTCTACCCCGTCGGCATGCGTGACCGCGGGAACCAGTACCTGGCCATGGCGCCGGACGGGGCTGTCTACGCCGGCATGGACAGCGTCTGGCTGCTGGCACCCACGCCCGACGAGGCGGTGCAGAGGCTCACGCGGCGGCTGGGCGACCACTGACGGGCTGATCGGCCGATCTTCGCGCCGAACGCCCGTACCAAGTAACTTCACTTGTGCATATGTGTGGTTGACGGGCTTGGTGCGACGGGGGTTGCGGCGTGGCGGGGTATCGGCCGACGGACTGGCATGTGCTGGATCTGGAGAAGGATCCGACGCCGGGGGATCCGGTCCGGGTGAAGTCCCTGGCCAAGAGCCTGCATGACTTCGCCGATGACGTGCAGGATGCGTTGCGGCTGGTGAATGGGATGGCGGGCGAGGATGCCGTCCTGACGATGGTCGGTAAGACGGCCGAGGTGTTCCGGGACGAGTTTTCCGGGGTGCCGAAGAATCTCAAGAAGCTGAAGAAGTCGTACGACTTGGCGGGGGATGCGCTGGCGGCGTACTGGCCCGAGCTTGAGCGTGCCCAGACACTCGCCGACAAGGCGCTCGTGAAGGGGCGGGAGGCGCAGGCGGATCTGTCGTCCGCGAAGTCCAAGCTGTCGTCGGCTGATTCGTGGGTGACTCGGGCCAACAAGGAAGCGGACAAGTACAAGGA
>NZ_JBHWZP010000417.1:0-7227 GCF_042728395.1 Streptomyces sp. NPDC060205 | reverse complement strand
CCCCTAGGTACCTAGGGGCGCGGGGAACTGCGCAGTCCTGTAGGCCCGCCCCCACCGAACCCGCACAGACAGGGGCGCGGGGAACTGCGCAATCGTTTGGCCCCGCCCCCACCGGCCCGCACCCAACCGCGCACCCCCGAAATCAGCTGAGCGAGCGCAGCGCAACCGCATCGAACGCAGCCAGTTCCCCGAACCGCCCGCCCAGCACCTTCACGGCCCACTCCGGGTCCTGGAGCAGCGCGCGGCCGACCGCGATCATGTCGAACTCCTCGTTCTCCAGCCGGTCGAGCAGATCGTCGATGCCCTTGACCGGCGCACCCTCACCACGGAACCCCTTGAGGAAGTCCCCGTCGAGGCCGACCGAGCCGACGGTGATGACGGGCTTGCCGGTGAGCTTCTTCGTCCAGCCGGCCAGGTTCAGGTCGGACCCGTCGAACTCCGGCAGCCAGTAGCGGCGCGTGGACGCGTGGAAGGCGTCCACCCCGGCCGCGGCGAGGGGCGCCAGCACGGACTCAAGCTCTGCCGGGGTCTCCGCGAGGCGCGCCTTGTAGACGTCCTGCTTCCACTGCGAGTAGCGGAAGAGGACGGGGAAGGCGGGCGACACGGCCGCCCGCACGGCGGCCACGATCTCCGCGGCGAACCTCGTACGGGCGACGAGGTCACCGCCGTACCCGTCCGTGCGGCGGTTGGTGCCCGCCCACAGGAACTGGTCGAGCAGATAGCCGTGCGCGCCGTGCAGTTCGACCCCGTCGAAGCCGAGGCGCTCGGCGTCGGCCGCGGCGTTCGCGAAGGCCTGGATGACGTCATCGAGGTCGGCCTGGGTCATCTCCTTGCCCTGGCCGACGGTGCCGTCCATGCGCAGCCCGGAGGGACCGACCGCGGGCGCGTCCGCGAACGGCGGTTCCCCGGCGGAGCGCACCATCCCGATGTGCCAGAGCTGCGGCACGATCGTCCCGCCCGCCGCGTGCACGTCCGCGGCGACCTTCGCCCACCCCGCGAGCTGCTCCTCCCCGTGGAAGCGCGGAACGCGGTCGCTGTTCCCGGCCGACGCGTGGTCCACGTACGTGCCCTCGGTGACGATGAGGCCGACACCGGCGGCGGCACGGCGTGCGTAGTACGACGCCACGTCCTCCCCCGGAACCCCGCCCGGCGAGAACTGCCGGGTCATCGGCGCCATCGCGATCCGGTTCGGAACGGTCAGGCCGTTGAGGGCGACGGGCCGGGAAAGGACCTCGGCGGCGCGGGAGGCGGAGGGGGCGACAGTCACGTGGGGGCTCCTCATGGGGGGAGAAAGGGGAGCGCACATGCCATTGGGTATGTGCATGCGCATAGATAACTCCCCGGACAACCATCCCGGCCCCCGAGGCATTCCTGCGTTTCTCCCCTCACCTCTGTGACCCCGGACACGCCCGAGGGCGGCACCCCTGGAGTGGGGTGCCGCCCTCGGTTCGTACAGCTGTGGTGAAGCGGTGCCGTGGCAGTGCCGCGGCGGTGGGCCGCCGATCCGTTTCCGGATCAGAAGTCCATGTCACCGCCCGGCATGCCGCCACCGGCACCGGCGCCGGCCGCGGCCTTCTCCGGCTTGTCGGCGATGACGGCCTCGGTGGTGAGGAACAGCGCGGCGATGGAGGCGGCGTTCTGCAGAGCGGAACGCGTGACCTTCGCCGGGTCGATGATGCCCTCGGCGATCATGTCCACGTACTCACCGGACGCGGCGTTGAGGCCGTGACCGACGGGCAGGTTGCGGACCTTCTCGACGATGACGCCACCCTCAAGACCACCGTTGACGGCGATCTGCTTGAGCGGGGCCTCCAGGGCGAGCTTCACGGCGTTGGCGCCGGTCGCCTCGTCACCCGTGAGCTCAAGCTTCTCGAACACCGAGGAAGCCTGGAGCAGAGCCACGCCACCACCGGCGACGATGCCCTCCTCGACGGCCGCCTTCGCGTTGCGAACGGCGTCCTCGATGCGGTGCTTGCGCTCCTTGAGCTCGACCTCGGTGGCGGCACCGGCCTTGATGACGGCCACGCCGCCGGCCAGCTTCGCCAGGCGCTCCTGGAGCTTCTCGCGGTCGTAGTCCGAGTCCGAGTTCTCGATCTCGGCACGGATCTGGTTGACCCGGCCCTGGACCTGGTCGGCCGAGCCGGAGCCGTCCACGATCGTGGTCTCGTCCTTGGTGATGACGACCTTGCGGGCGCGGCCCAGCAGGTCAAGACCCGCGTTCTCCAGCTTCAGGCCGACCTCCTCGGAGATGACCTCGCCGCCCGTGAGGATGGCGATGTCGCCGAGCATGGCCTTGCGGCGGTCACCGAAGCCCGGAGCCTTGACGGCGACGGACTTGAAGGTGCCACGGATCTTGTTGACGACCAGCGTCGACAGCGCCTCGCCCTCGACGTCCTCGGCGATGATCAGCAGCGGCTTGCCGCCCTGCATGACCTTCTCAAGGAGCGGGAGCAGGTCCTTGACGTTGGCGATCTTCGAGTTGGCGATCAGGATGTACGGGTCGTCGAGGACGGCCTCCATACGCTCCATGTCGGTGGCGAAGTACGCCGAGATGTAGCCCTTGTCGAAGCGCATGCCCTCGGTGAGCTCAAGCTCAAGACCGAAGGTCTGCGACTCCTCGACGGTGATGACGCCTTCCTTGCCGACCTTGTCCATCGCCTCGGCGATGAGCTCGCCGATCTGGGTGTCGGCGGCGGAGATGGAGGCCGTGGAAGCGATCTGCTCCTTGGTCTCGACATCCTTGGCCTGCTCAAGAAGGGCACCGGAGACGGCCTCGACGGCCTTCTCGATACCGCGCTTGAGGGCCATCGGGTTGGCACCGGCGGCTACGTTGCGCAGACCCTCGCGGACCAGCGCCTGGGCGAGCACGGTCGCCGTGGTCGTTCCGTCGCCGGCGACGTCGTCCGTCTTCTTGGCGACTTCCTTGACCAGCTCGGCGCCGATCTTCTCGTACGGGTCCTCAAGCTCGATCTCCTTGGCGATGGAAACACCATCGTTGGTGATCGTGGGGGCGCCCCACTTCTTCTCTAGGACGACGTTACGACCCTTGGGGCCAAGGGTGACCTTGACGGCGTCGGCGAGCTGGTTCATCCCGCGCTCGAGACCGCGCCGTGCCTCCTCGTCGAACGCGATGATCTTGGCCATGTGAAGTGGTCCTCCCGGACTGGGGTGGAATCTCCAGGACCGCGCCCGCGCCCGCGACGGACGGCCTGCAGACCTCGTGGTTCCTTGCCCCACCCGGCCTGCGGGCCTCACTGACCCGGTCCTCGTTGTCACTCTCACCTTCAGAGTGCTAACGCCAATGATTAGCACTCGACCCATGCGAGTGCAAGCGCCTCTCAATGATCCGCAGGTGGGAGGGGGTGCGAGGCGGGGGCGCCCGATGACCTTGAGGCGCCCCCGGCCTGTCGCGCCCGGCATCCGGACATGCCGAAGGGCCCGTACCCGGGAGGTACGGGCCCTTCGGAAGAAGAACGTCGCTGCAGTAAGTCGGCGCGTGCTTCAGCCGGTCGCCAGCCGGACCATGTCCGCCTGCGGCCCCTTCTGGCCTTGCGAGATCTCAAAATCGACCCGCTGACCCTCTTCCAGGGTGCGGTAGCCGTCCATCTGAATCGCGCTGTAGTGGACGAATACATCCGCACCACCGTCGACCGCGATGAAGCCGTACCCCTTCTCCGCGTTGAACCATTTGACGGTGCCCTGAGCCATGCCTAACTCCCCTATTACTGGCCCTTGCACAGATCCGCACTTCGCGGATCCGGGTCAGACCTCACCCCCCAACGGTTGGGGGTGTGCGCCGGAACGCGTCGACCGCGGCTGAATGTATCCGTCCAACTGCCGTCTGCAACAGGTCAATCCGACGAGAATTCCGGGCACGGCTGATCGGAAATATGTGAAGGATTTACGAAGATTCAGGGCAAGTCGGGCCCGGTAAATGACATAAACGGCTCAAAAGGACCAGGTACTTTGGCTGCTTCTTGTCGGACCCCGGGGGCGAACTCATATGCGCCGACCTTGCGGAGCGAAGCAGCTTCCCCAACTGTACCGCGCTCAACCATACAGAATTGCCCCCTCCGCTTCGGGCGCGGAGAGGGCAATTCGATGAACTCTGCGTGTTCGACATTACCAAGGGTAATGATCGACACCGTCGTGCGGGGCGCTCAGCCTCCGGCGACCGCCGGGATGATCGAGACCCCGACGCCGTCCGGCGTGGCCGTCTCAAGGCCCTGCTCGAAACGGACGTCGTCGTCGTTCACGTACACGTTGACGAACCGCCGCAGCTTGCCCTGGTCGTCCAGGACACGGGCCGCGATACCGGTGTGGTTCTTCTCCAGGTCGGCGATGACCTCGGCGAGGGTCGCCCCTTCGGCGGCCACCTCGGCCTGGCCACCCGTGTAGGTACGCAGAATGGTGGGGATGCGGACGTTGACGCTCATGGGACCTCCATCGGGTAGGGCTGCAGTACAGCGCCGCCGTCTTTTCAGGGGCGCGGGGAACTGCGCGGCCGGCCCCCACCGGCGCGCAGTGTACGAACAACGATCAAGAACCGAGGCCGGCCTCATGGAAGGAGTCGAGGTTCGGACGGATGGTCGCGGTCAGCCCCGTGTCGGAGGCGACGGCGTCCAGCGTCTTCAGACCGTCCCCCGTGTTGAGGACGACGGTCGTCAGCGTCGGATCGAGCAGCCCGCTCTCGATCAGCTTCTTCGCCACGCCCACCGTCACCCCGCCGGCGGTCTCCGCGAAGATGCCCTCGGTCCGCGCCAGCAGCTTGATCGCGTCGACGACCTGGTCGTCGTTCACGTCCTCCACGGCCCCGCCCGTCCGGCGGGCGATGTCGAGCACGTACGGCCCGTCGGCCGGGTTGCCGATGGCGAGGGACTTCGCGATCGTGTTCGGCTTCTGCGGCCGTACGACGTCGTGCCCGGCCTTGTAGGCGACGGACACCGGTGAACAGCCCTCGGCCTGCGCGCCGAAGATCTTGTACGGCTTGTCCTCGACGAGGCCGAGCTCGATCAGCTCCTTGAGCCCCTTGTCGATCTTCGTCAGCTGCGAACCGGAGGCGATCGGCACGACCAGCTGGTCCGGCAGCCGCCAGCCGAGCTGCTCACAGATCTCGTACGCCAGGGTCTTGGAGCCCTCCGCGTAGTACGGCCGCAGGTTGACGTTGACGAAGCCCCAGCCCTCGCCGGCCGGGTCGCCGATCAGCTCGGAGCAGAAGCGGTTCACGTCGTCGTAGTTGCCCTCGATGCCGACGAGCTCGCCGCCGTAGACCGCGGCCATGACGACCTTGCCCTGCTCCAGGTCGTGCGGGATGAACACGCAGGAACGGAAGCCGGCCCGGGCGGCGGCGGCGCCCACCGCGCCCGCGAGGTTGCCGGTGGAGGAGCAGGAGAGCGTGGTGAAGCCGAAGGCGCGCGCGGCCTCCAGAGCCTGGGCGACGACGCGGTCCTTGAAGGAGTGCGTCGGGTTCCCGGAGTCGTCCTTCACGAAGAGCTTGCCGGCGTCGACGCCCAGCTCACGCGCCAGGTTGTCGGCCTTGACGAGCTTGGTCCAGCCGGGGTTGATGTTCGGCTTGTCCGCCACGTCCGCGGGGACGGGCAGCAGCGGCGCGTACCGCCAGATGTTCGCGGGACCGGCTTCGATGCGCTTGCGGAGTTCCTCGGTGTCGTAACCGGAGAAGTCGTACGCGATCTCCAGCGGGCCGAAACACTCCTCGCAGGCGAAGACCGGACCGAGCGGGACGCGGTGGCCGCACTCGCGGCAGGAGAGTGCGGCGGCCGGACCGAGGTCGACGGCGTTCGCGGAGTCCACGGAGGGGGTGGAGTTCGTGGTGCTTGCAACTGTCTGCGCAGCCATGGAGGCGAGGCCCTTTCCTCATCTTCCTCACGACGCACTTCGCCATGAGACGGATTTGGCACCTTCCCGAGCCGGGAGCCTCGCGGCACTGATCAGCGATGATCAGGACGAGACCGGCTGGAGGGTTGCCGGGGCTTCAACGGGCCGTATCCCTCTGCCCCTCTGGATGAGCGGTATGTAGTTGTCTACGCAACGACCCCCGACATGCGATGGTCATCAGCGTTGTTCAAGACTGTAACCGACGGCATGGATGGTGGAGAGAGCCGTCCGAACCGCGAGATGACCGTCACACCGGTTTCCCTCGCGGCGGGACGCACGCATCCCGATGAACGCAAGGGAGAGCCGCACGTGCTGGAAGACGTCGAGCGCTGGCTGAGCACGCGCTCCTGGTCCGTCGAGGACCGCCCGCTCAAGAAGCTGATCGCCGCGAAGCGGTCCACGGGCTCCACGGTCAGTGTCGTACTGCCCGCGCTCAACGAGGAGGAGACCGTCGGCGAGATCGTCGCCGTGATCCGCCGGGAGCTGATGACCGCGAGAGTGCCGCTCGTCGACGAGATCGTGGTGATCGACTCGGGTTCGACGGACCGCACCTCCGAGGTCGCCGCCGACGCGGGCGCCCGTGTCGTGCATCGCGACGAGATCCTGCCCCGCATCCCGGCCGTCCCCGGCAAGGGCGAGGTGCTGTGGCGCTCGCTGCTCGTCACGCGCGGGGACATCGTGGCGTTCGTGGACGCGGACCTGAAGGAGTTCTCGGCGGACTTCGTCTCCGGGATCGTCGGTCCGCTGCTCACGGATCCGGGGGTCGACCTCGTCAAGGCGATGTACGACCGTCCGCTGGGCTCCGCGTCCGGTCAGGGGGGCCGGGTGACGGAACTCATGGCCCGGCCGCTGCTCAACATGCACTGGCCGCAGCTGGCCGGCTTCGTCCAGCCGCTGGGCGGGGAGTACGCGGCCCGCCGCTCGCTCCTCGAACGGCTTCCGTTCCCCGTCGGGTACGGGGTGGAACTGGGCATGCTGGTCGACTCGCTGCACCTGGTCGGCCTCGACGCCCTCGCGCAGGTGGACGTGGGCGTCCGCAAGCACCGGCACCAGGACGGGCAGGCGCTCGGGCGGATGTCCGCGGCGATCTACCGCACGGCCCAGCTCCGGCTTGCGCGCGGGCACATGATCCGGCCGTCGCTGACGCAGTTCGTACGGGGGGAAAGCGGCTTCGAGCCGCGGACGCATTCGGTGGACATGGAGGAACGCCCCCCGATGATCGACATCAGAGAGTACGTGTCGCGGCGCGCGGCGTAAGGGGACCTGCGGGAGCGTTGTCGTCCGCGGGCCGGTGGGGGCCGTTCGCGCCGTTCCCCGCGCCCCCATCAGGGG
>NZ_JBHWZP010000416.1:0-7228 GCF_042728395.1 Streptomyces sp. NPDC060205 | reverse complement strand
GGCGTGGGGAGTCAGCCGCCCGGGCCGGCGCAGACGTGCTCGGGCGGCCGGAACGAGCGGGCGTCGTCCGCGTCCTCGTCCACCTGGACCCGTATGGTGTCCAACTGCCGCAGCAGCGAGTCGAGATGCTTCCTCGCGGGATCGCGGAAGAACTCCAGGACCGCCCGGTGGAAGGCGTCCCGCAGCTCGGGCGGCATCACGTCCGAGGCGTCGAAACACAGGGTGCGGGCCGGTGAGTTGAGCAGCCCGTCGATCTCCTGCTCGACGGTGTCCGCGGACTCCGTGGCAGGCAGCCCCTTCGTGTCGGGGAACAGCGGACGCACCGCGGGATCCGCCTCGGCCCGCCACAGCTTTCGCCCGGCCGGGCTCGACAGCCGCTCGACCAGCTCCTGGGCGTCCGGGTCGTCGCTGAAGACGGCCGCCATGTCACCGGCCACCTCGAACGCGTCCCGGTTCTCGGCCCGCCCGCGCAGGAACCGCGCCGACGGCTCCACCCGGATGTCGTCGCCCGCGTACACGTACCGGATGAAGGCGCTCTGGTGTTCGTGCGTGCACGCGAAGCCGGGGGAGTTCAGCAGTCCGCGGGGCCCGGCCGGACCGGACGTGCCCTCGTACGACGTGGTCAGCGACTGTTCGACGGAGTCGTCGGAACGGCCGTCGAGCAGTTCCGCCCAGGTCGTCCACGCCCGTACGACGTCGGGGTCGCGCCAGCTGAGCCTGCTCGTGGCCCATTTCTCGTACGGGCCGGTACCCGCCTGGTGGAGCAGGATGTCCTCGATCCAGTCCGTACCGGGCCAGCCCGAGGTGGCCTGCGAGGCGAGTCCCACGCACCACGTCGGATCGTCGCTCGGCGTGCCCTTCTTGCTCCACACCAGGCTCTTCAGGTCGACCTTCAGCGGTACCCAGTAGGTGCGGCGGCTGTTGTCCACCAGGAGTTCCGGCGCCCAGGGGGAGAAGGCGCGTTCGCGGGTCGGCGCGGCGAGCGGCTTCAGCTTGCCGCGGCGGGCGTACTCGGTGAGTTCGCCGATGCTGTTGAGGACCGCCACGTCCGGCGGGGTGTCCGCCTCCAGCTGCGAGACGAGCGTCTCGCGCAGGGAACGGGTGCCCTCGTAGGTGTACGTCCTGCCGGTCCCGTCGTCGAGCCGCTGGAGCGCTGCCTCGAAGGCCTCGCCCTCCTTGCCGGTCCACGGGCCCAGGACGACGAGGGGGTCGGGGGCCTCGGAGGCACAGCCGGGAACCAGGGCGAGCAGACATCCGGCCATCAGCACACGCAGCCCCCGCAGCAGACACACGCCGGGCCCAGCACGCCCGGGGCGGGTCATGAGACGGCTCCCGGGCGGGCGACCACGAGATACTCGCGGCGGTACGCGTGCAGGGCGCCGCCGACGAGACCGGCGGCGAGCAGACCCGCGGGGAGGACGAAGGGCGCGACTCCGTCGAGGAAGGGGAGCCTGCCGTCGGACAGCTTCTCGTCGATACGCGTCTCCAGTACCTCGATGGCCAGGGGATCGGGTCCGTCGAAGGGGCGTTCCTCGGCGATCGTCTCCGTCCGCGGGGAGGTCCGCTCGGCCAGCGCCTCGGCCAGGGGCACGGACCGTGCCTGGGCGTTCTGCGCGAGCATTGCGTCGGCCGCGAGGAGCGGTACGGCGAGCAGCGGCAGGGTGGCCGCCGCCAGCGGAAGGCTGAGCCGGATCCGGAAGCGGCGGCGCAGGAACACCACCGTGCGCCAGAGCCCGACGGCGAGCAGCACGAGGGCGAGAGCGGAGACCACGGCCGCGGTGAGCACGCCCCCGCCCCAGGCGGCCCGTTCCGCGAGCCGTTCGCGCAACTGCCGCTCCAGCGCCGTGACGCGGTCCACGATCGAGGTCGCGCCGGAACCGGTCGACGGCGGACACGGCGGATAGCGGTCCTGCCGGTCGGCGGCGGCGACCGGCTCCGAACAGAGCATGCTGCGCGCGTAGGTCAGTTCGGCGTCCCGCAGCACGGCGTCGTTCGCGTGGCCCTGGGCCCGTCCGATCCACCCCGTGTAGTCGACGACCAGCGCGGACACCACACGCAGCTCCTGCTCCTCGGCGACGGTCAGGGCTCCGCTGCGGGTGACCTGGTTGAGGCTCTGCGTCGCCCGCGCCACCCGGGTGCGGTACCGCTCGCTGAGGCCGCCGAGTTCGGCCGCCCCCGCCACGGAGAGGTTCTTCTCGGCCTCGCCCTGCGCGATGAACAGCGACGCCTTGGCGTTCGAGAGGCCGACCAGCGCGGGGGCCAGCCGGTCCCGCAGATGTGCCGAGTCGTCGCGCACGTCCGTGTACGCCCACCCGAGCGTGCCGAACGCGACCACGAAGAGCAGGGGCAGCGCGATGAGCCGGTCCCGCAGGTACGCGCGGTTGCGGCGGCCGGCGGGCGAGGGCCACAGGTAGCGCCAGAGCCGGCGGGCGAGTTCGGCGACGACGGCCACCGTTCCCCGCGCGGCCCGGCGCGGACGCGCGGGCGGTGGGGCCGGGGGCGGCGCGAGGGCGGCACCCGCGCCCCGGGCCGTACGTCCGCGTCGTGCCGTACCGGTCACTCGCGGGCCGTCCGGGCGTTCTCGCCCTGCGGGTGCTGCGGGTGCTGTGGGTGGTGAGGTTCCTGCGACTCGGGGGATCCCTGGGGCGGTCTTTGCGACCCCTGCGACGGCGTATGGGCGATCGTGCGCAGCCACGCCGTCGCCCTCTTCCCGAGCCACGGGCTGTCCCGGTGGTGCCGGAAGGCGAGCGGGCGGACCGCGTAGGCACGGTCCAGCAGGGTCTCGGCGACGGCCCCGTCCTCGGCGGCGGCGGAACGGGCCGCCTGGTGCGCGAGGGTGAGATAGAGACGGGACAGCTCTCTGCGCAGCCCGGGTTCGTCGGAGGGAAGGCCCAGCCGCGCGTCGGCGCCCGCGGCGAGCCCGGCCAGCCCCGCCGCGTCGATCGCACCCCGGACCAGGGCAACCCGTACCGCCTCCCACACCTCCGCCGTCATACGGACCCGGGCCTGTTCGTCCGTCAGCCCGTGCGCGTGGAACAGCCGGGCCAGCCTCGCCAGCACCTCGCGGAGCCGGTCGGCCGCCTCGTCCGGGCGCTCGGCGGTGCGCACGTGCTCGACCCCGACCCGTACCGCCGCCGTGCGCGCGGCCGTCCGGTGCCGCGAGTGCTGCGGCACCGCGTCCAGGGCCCGTACGGCGTCGTCCCACGCGGGCTCGCCGCCCAGCGCGAGACGGGCCCGCGCCGCGCCGAACGCGGCGGAGCCGAGGGACGGATTGCGCAGCCGGACCGCCTCGTAGAACGTCAGCGCCTCCTGCCAGCGGCCGAGGCGCTCGGCGCAGTAACCGAGGGCCAGCTTCGGCGCGTACTCGCCCGGGATCGCCGCGAAGACCTCGTCGAAGTGGCGCCTGGCCGCCCCGACCCGGTCCTGTCCGAGCGCGAGCAGTCCGCGGTGCCAGTCCAGCCGCCAGTCGTGCGGGGCGTGCTCGGCGCCGATCAGGGTCTCGGCGGACCGCAGTTCCCGCCCGGCGGCCGAGGTGCCCCTCCCGGCGCTGCGCAACCGCAGACGGCAGCGCAGCAGCAGGACCTCCGGGGAGTCCTGCCAGTCCCCGGTGTGCTGCAGCAGCGCCTCGGGAGCCGCGTCGGCCAGCCTGCTCAGCTCGGCGTGATGGAGATCCTGCGGATCGGGCCGGGGCACGGGCAGCCGGCTGGCGACCTCGGCGGGCGACGGCGGCGCGTACGGGGCGGGCGCGTCCGGTGCGGCCCACCGGGTGACCGGCGGTGCCGAACCGAGGGCCGCGTCGAGCGCGTACGGCGACTGGAAGAAGAGCGGGGAGGGCTCGAAGGTCTCCACCCCGGTCCGCAGCGACCGCAACTCCCGGAAGACTCCGCGCAGTTGCTCCTCCATCTCGCGCGCGGTGGCGAACCGTTCGGCCCGTTCGGCGCGGGTGGCGCGGTGCAGCACCCGGGCCAGCGACACCAGACCGAGCCCGTGGGGAGGAGGCGCCGTCATGGGGAGTGTCCCCGGATGCCGGGAGCCGTCGCCCCCGCCCGGTGACTCCCGGGGGCCGGCCGGCGGACCGATCATGTCCAGGCGGCCCAGCTCCGCCAGGTCGCCGGGACAGCGCCCCAGCCCGCTCAGCCTGCGCAGGGTCTCCCCGAGGCTGAACAGGTCGTCCTGGCCGGTCGACTGGCCGCGCGGGCCGACGGTCGGCGCCCGGAAGCCCTCCGTGGTGTGGCCGGGCAGCCCGGCGGAGCGGACGCTCCCCACATCGATGATCTTCGTGGCGGTGCCGTCGTGCATCACGTTGTCCGGCTTGAGGTCGCCGTAGACCTTGCCGGGCCGGTCGGCGTGCAGATGCCCGAGAGCGGCCAGGATCCGTACCCCGTAGGCGAGTACGAACTCGTGGAAGCGGCCCCCGCCGAACTCCTCCGGGTTCACCTGCACCCGGGCCCGTACCTCTTCGAGCGTGAGGCCGTCCACGTACTGCAGCACGAGGAAGTCGCCGACCTCCGGATGGTGCCCGTAGTTGAAGACGCGGATGATGTCGCCGTGGCTGAGATCGACCAGGGCCCGCCGCTCCTGGGCCAGCGCGCCCGAGGAGACCGCCGCCTGCTGCGGGTGGAGGATCTTGATGGCGACCTCGCGGTTGTCGACCTTGGTGTCGAGCGCGAGATAGACCTCGCCCATCCCGCCGTAGCCCAGCGGCCGGATCAGCCGGTACTGCCCCGCGAGCAGCTGCCCCGACGGCAGGGGCAGTTCCTCCCGGTCGCCGCCGTGGGACGCCGCCCGGTCGAGCAGGGTGATCGACGGCAGCAGCACGGGGTCGGGGCTCTCCTCGGGCAGGACGACGTGCGCGGCCCGCAGAATCGGCGAGGAGACCACGAGCGGGCCGAACGACGCACTGGACTCCGGCAGTTCACCGGTCCCCCCGTTGCCCGCTGCCCCCTCCATGCGACCCCAGAATAGACGCGGCGGCTCCGAATGACCCCGTACCGAGGGGGAGATGCTGTGTCGGAGTCGACCGGCGTGTCCACGGGCGGCCGACCTGGGGGAGCCCGGGGAAGCCGCCCGGCGGGTCCGGCGCCGGGCGGGGTGCCGATGCGGCAGGTGTCAGTCGGTGGCCTTCGCGTACTCCTGCGCCATGCCTCCGGCGAAGTCGAACACCACGGTGGGTTCGTCCCCGACGACCCAGGCGTCATGGCCGGGCGGGCAGACGAAGACGTCTCCGGCGCCGACCTCGCCCTCGGCGCCGTCGTCCATCCGGATCCGCATCCGGCCCCGGACGACGTAACCGTTGTGGTGGACCTGGCAGCTCTCGGTGCCCGCGATCGGTCCCACGGACTCGGACCAGCGCCAGCCCGGCTCGAACGTCGCCACGGCGAAGTCGAGCCCGGTGAGGTGCACGGTCTCCAGGTGACCGTGCGGGAAGTCCCGCCGTTCGTCCGGTTTCTCGACCGCCTTGATCTCCATCATGACGGTCCCTCCAATCCAGCGTGTCCAGTGGCCTCGGAGCCCTGTCCTCCTCATCGTCCGCCCGCAAGCCGGGCGCCGCCAATCGGGGGAACGGCCCTGCGGATCGCCCCGCGTCACACCAGGGGGATGACCACCTCGTCCTCGACGGGGGGATCGAGTTCCTGCGGCAGGTTCCCCGTCGCCGAGAAGCAGCGCAGCCGGACGGACTCCGGGGTGACGTCCAGGCGCAGGAAGCACTTGAAGAACGGCGGACTGTACGTCGCCGACCCCGGCGAGAAGAGCTGCGTGTAGGCCTCGCGCACCGGCAGGCGCAGACGCGCCGTGCGGTCGGGGCGGCGGCCCGCGCCCAGCAGGCTCGCGACGAGGCGGGTGCGCGCGGTGACACGGGTGGACCCGGCCCCGGCCCTGGCCCGGGTCGGGGGGATGCCGAGACGTTCGGAGACGACGGCGGTCGCCTGGTCCTCGGTGAGTGTGAAGAAGCGCCGCATCCGCAGCCGGCGCCCGTAGAGGCGGCTGTAGAAGGCCAGCGAGTCGCCGCGCAGCGGATAGCAGCGGAAGTCGCCCTCGGTGACCCCGCCGACGGAGACGCGCGGCATGGTGTGGGTGGCGTGCATGAAGGCTCCGCCGCCACCGGCGACCACGTACTGGATGGTGCGGCCGTCCACGGCCACCGGGTAGCGCTGGTAGTTGTGGATGTCACCGCCTATCGCGGCCACGTAGTGATGGGCGGGATCGCGCACGATGTCGTCGACCGTGCCGCCGCCGTCGATGGGGCAGGGGTGGTGCTCGGCGTCCACGTACAGCGGGGAGCCGGTGACGAGGATCTTGGGGGTGTCGCCCCGGGAGACCTCGCGCAGCCAGCGGCCCTGTTCGGCGTCCACGGTTCCGAGCAGTCCGGTGTCGATGCCTATGATCCGCACCGGGCCCGCGTCGACGGCCCAGTACGGGCCCGGCTGGACGACCTGTTGGGCGGGGGCCGAACGCAACTTCCGCGCCTCCGCCAGGCGTTGTTCGTCGGGGGCGCGCGGCTTGTGCCACAGCAGTGAACGCCACCAGGCCGACGACAGGCGGCGGGGCCGGGGCTGCGGTGGGAGGGGCTGTGCGTCGCAGAAGACGCGCATGAAGCCGTCCAGGTCCTCGTACCAGTCGTGGTTGCCGGGTATCGCGTAGATCGGCGCCTGGTAGTCCTGGTACGGGCGGAAGAACTTCGTGCCGTAGTCGTCGGTGGCGCCGACCGGGTAGATCACGTCGCTGGCGAGCACGGCGAACTCGGTGTCCTGACCGGCCTTCAGGAAGCCCGGCACGACGGCGTACTGGGGTTCGTCGCCCTCGCCGGTGTCCCCTATCACCATGAAGGAGAAGGTGTCCGGGGCGGGGTGTCTGAACACCTTGTCGGGCGGGGCGCCGGCGGCCGTCCGTTGCTCCACCCAGCGTGTGCGGGTGTGGGCCGTCGGGTCGCCGAAGAGGGAGGCGAGCGTGCCGTTGCGGGCGGGCCACAGGGTTTTGGGGTTCACCCAGGACAACTTCTCGGTCCGCTGTGGCATCAGGTGCGTGTACGCGCCGCGTTCGGTGTCGCCCCAGCCTGCGCCGGCCGCGGTGTCGCGTGAGGAGTCGGACATCCGCGAACGTTAACAATGCGGTTGGCGGGGCGGGGGGTTGGGATCTTCGTCTGCGGGCCGACTGTGGCTGGCCGCGCAGTTCCCCGCGCCCCTTAAAGGCAGGGGGTGCGGCCGGTTTCCTTAGGGGCGCGGGGAAC
>NZ_JBHWZP010000415.1:0-7251 GCF_042728395.1 Streptomyces sp. NPDC060205 | reverse complement strand
GCCCCTGCCTTCCATCCCCGCCGCGCCCGCAGGTACCTAGGGGCGCGGGGAACTGCGCAAAGGGGGGCGAGGGGGCGAAGCCCCCATGCGTGGACGGGAATGGGTAGGGGCGGCGGGGGCGGAGAACCCCGTGGGTCAGTCCTTGATCTCTGGTGGCGAGATCTGCGACTCGGTGATCGCCGACCCCGTCGTACCCCACTTCTTGAGGATCTTCGCGTACGTCCCGTCCGAGATCAGCTCGTTCACGGCCGCCCGAACCGCAGGCGCCAACTCCGTCCCCTTCTTGAACGCGAACCCCACATCCAGCCGATGGAACTCGTTCAGGAACTTCAGCCCCTCCTGCTGCGAGACGGCATAGCGAAGCCCGTTGATCGTGCTCATCACCACATCGCTGCGCCCCTGCTGCAGCGAGGACCACAGAGCACCCTGCTCGCTGTACGTCTGCACCTTGTACGCCTTCTCGCCCGCGTCGGAGCACACATGCTTCTGGTCCTCCAGCGTGGCCTCGAACGTGGTGCCCGCCCCGGTCGCCACGTTCAGCCCGCACAGCTGGGCGAGGTCGGTGACCTTGTCCAGGTCGCTGTCCTTACGGGTCGCGAACCCCTGGCCGTCGTTGATGTAGGTGACGAAGTCGATGGTCTTGCGGCGCTCGTCGGTGACACCGAAGTTGCCGACCCCGACGTCGTACTTGCCGCTGTCCAGGGCCGGCAGGATCGCCTCGAAGCTCGCGGCCTCCCGCTTGAGCCGCAGGCCGAGCGTCTTCGCGACGGCGTCCGCGAAGTCGACGTCCTGGCCCGCGAGGGTCTTGCCGTCCTCCAGGTAGTTGGTGCCGGGCGGTGAACCGCCGACGCTCACGGCGAGGGTGAGCGAGTCGGTGCCCGCGGGCAGCAGTTGCGCGGCGGCCGCGTTCTTCTCGACGGCGGAGACGACGTCCGTGGTGGGGATCTCGTTGCTCTTGCCGGCGGCGGCCTGGGCGGTGCCGCCCGCCGCGGTGTCGTCGCCGCCCGAGCCGCACGCGGTGAGCAGCAGGGTCGCGGAGGTGATCAGGGCGAACGGCAGCAAGAGCGGGTTGCGGGCACGGTCGGTGCGGGCACGCGTGTACGTACGCATGGAGCGGTCTCCTGGAAGCAGAGCGCGGGGTGAAAGAGCGCGCGGTGAGGAAACGCGAAGGGGAGCGCCAAAGGGAGCACTGAAGAGCAGGAAATGCGTGAAAGGGCACGATGTGCCGAAGCGCGAGGGGAGGGGTGCGCGTGTGAAGGCCAGGCTGGGGTGAAGAAACGAGGAAGACGCCCGCCCTGGAAGGGCCCGGGCGCGCAGGGGGTCAGCTCAACAGGATGAGGACCACACTCGACCGAAGTCGATGTGGGAGCGCGTGACCAGCCACTGCTGCGAATACATGCGCACAAGTGGAACAGGCATTCGGTTGAACGTCAACTGACGTGAGACGTACCGCTCACAGTGTGGACAGCCTTGACAGCCCGGGGAAACACACCCGTACTCTCAACGGACGGTCCTGCTGAGGGGCTTGGCCGTGATCCGTGTGAAGGCACCACCCGTGTTCGACTCGTCTCGACGCATCACGGAGCCTTCGCATGTCCTCGCACACCCTCACCAAGGTGGCCGCACCGGAAGACGCGGTGCCCTCGCGCATCGTCCCCCGGCGCCGGACCGGCCAGTGGACCGCCGCGGGCCTCGTCCTGATCCTGCTCGGGCTCGCCGTCAACTCCGTCGCACGCAACGAGGCGTTCCAGTGGGACGTGGTCGGCGACTACTTCACCTCGGCCTCGGTCCTGCGCGGTCTCGGCCTCACGCTGTGGCTGACCGGACTCGTCATGGCGCTCGGCTTCGCCCTCGGCGCCCTGCTCGCCGCGGGCCGGCTGTCCGGCAACCCCGTGCTGCGCGCGGTGAGTTGGGGATACGTCTGGCTCTTCAGGTCGATGCCGATCCTGGTGCAGCTGCTGTTCTGGTTCAACATCGGGGCGCTCTACCCGACGCTCTTCGGCGTCAAGACGGTGAACCTGCTCGGCCCGGTCACGGTCGCGATCGTCGGCCTCACCCTGCATGAGGCCGCCTATGCCGCCGAGGTCGTACGCGGCGGCATCCTCTCCGTGGACCGCGGCCAGATCGAGGCCGCCGAGGCGCTGGGGCTGAGCCGGTGGCGCCGCTGGTGGCGGATCGTGCTGCCGCAGGCCATGCGCTCCATCGTGCCGCCGGCCGGGAACATGCTGATCGGGACGCTCAAGGGCACCTCGATCATCAGCGTGATCGCCGTGCAGGACCTGCTCTACTCCGTGCAGCTCGTCTACCACCGCACCTACCAGGTCATCCCGCTCCTGATGGTGGCCACGCTCTGGTACATCATCGTCACCTCCGTGCTCAGCGTCGGCCAGTACTACGTCGAGCGGCACTACGGACGCGGTTCGGAGCGCGCGCGATGAGCGGGCCGGGCGGGGTACGCCCGTCACTGGTGATCGTGGGCGCGGGTCCGCGCGGGACCGGGCTCCTGGAGCGGATCGCCGCCAACGCGCCCGAGCTGTGGGCCGATTCGGGGCTCGACGTGCATCTCGTCGACCCGTATCCGCCGGGCGGCGGTCGCATCTGGCGCGAGGAGCAGCCACCGCTGCTGTGGATGAACTCGCAGGCCCAGGACGTCACCATGTTCACCGACGACACGGTGGACATGGCCGGACCCGTACGGGAGGGCCCCACCCTGCACGAGTGGGCCGAGTTGGACGGACGCCATTTCGCGGACCGGCAGCGGCAGGGCGCCTACATGCGCTGGGTGTACGAGCGGACCGTCGCCGCCCTCCCGCCGGGCATCCGGGTCCGCCACCACCCCCACCGCGCCGTGCGGGTCGGGGGTCCGCGCGAGGGCCGTCAGCAGGTGTGGCTGGAAGGCCGGCCGCGCCCGCTCCTGGCCGACCTCGTCGTCCTCGCGCTCGGCCATCTCGACGCGGAACTCGACGCGGAACAGAGCGAGTTGGCCGCGTACGCGCGTGCCCACGACCTCGTCCATCTGCCGCCCGACTTCACCGCCGACAGCGACCTGTCCGACCTCGGCCCGGGCGAGCCGGTGCTCGTACGCGGCTTCGGGCTCGCCTTCGTCGACCTGATGGTCCTGCTCACGGAAGGGCGCGGGGGCCGCTACGAGAGCGACGCGGACGGGGAGTTGACGTACCGGGCGTCCGGGCGGGAGCCCGTGCTGCACGTCGGGTCGCGGCGCGGAGTCCCGTACCACTCGAAGATCGGTTACGACTGGACCGGTGAACGCCCGCCGCTGCCACGGTTCTTCGGACCCGGTGAGGTCGACGAACTGCTGGCGCGGCCCGATGGGTTCGACTTCCGGCGGGACGTGTGGCCGCTGGTCGAGAAGGAGCTGGGCTTCGCCCACTACCACCGGCTGTTCGCGGCCCACCCCGAGCGCACGGCCATGCCCTGGACCGACTTCGAGCGGCGCTACGAGAAGTCCACCGCCGTCGACGGCGCGGGGCGTGCCGAGCTCCGGGCGCTGGTCGCCGCCGCCGTGCCCGACCCCGCCGACCGGCTGGACCTGACCGCACTCGACCACCCCTTGGAGGGCATACGCCGGCCCTCGTACGACGCGCTCCAGGACGGTCTGCGCGCCTACATCGAAGGGGACCTCGCCCGGCGGCACGACCCCGAGCACAGCCCCGACCTCGCCGTCTTCCTCGGACTCCTCTCCGTCTACGGGCAGTTGGTGCGGCTCGGCGACATCGGGCCCTGGTGGCACGGCTTCTTCAGCTATCTCGCCTCGGGGCCGCCCGGACCCAGGCTGCGGCAGATGCTCGCCCTGTCACGGGCGGGCGTGCTGAACTTCCTCGGCGCCGGGACGACCGTGACGGCCGCGGACGGAGTCTTCCGCGCCACGAGCGCCACCGTGCCCGGCGCGTACGTCGAGGCCCGCGCCCTCGTCGAGGCACGGCTGCCGCACCCCACGGTCGAGCGGACCCGGGACACCCTGCTGCGCGAGCTGTACGCCGAGGGGGCCGCCGCGACGCCCGAGGGGCTGCTCGCCGTCGACCCCGCCGACGGACGCGTCCTCGACCGGTCCGGCGCCCCGCACCCACGGCGTTTCGCGCTCGGGCCGCACACCGACGCCCGGGGTTCCGGCGCGTTCACCCGGCCCCGTACCGGAGGGCCCGCCTTCCGGCAGAACGACGCCACCGCGCGGGCCGCGCTGGCGTTCCTGCGCGACCTCTCCTGTCGCGCCACCGCCGCGTAACCAGCGCGCCCCGCAACAGCGGGCGTCCGCCTCGTCGCACCCGCGCCCACGGCGCACCCCGCGCCCGCACCGCGCACCCCGTTCCCTCCTTCCGCCCCGAGGACCCCATGTCGCTGACCAGTGATCCACCCATCGTCAAGGCGCCGGCCGAGCCCGAGGACTACGGCGCGCTCAAGGTGGTGCCCGTGCGGCACCCCTGGCGCTGGGCCGCCGTGATCGTGACCGCGGTGCTGCTCGCCCAGTTCGCCCACGGGCTCGCCACCAACCCCGGCTGGGAATGGGAGGTGTTCGCGGAGTTCTTCACCGCCGAGGTGATCCTCAAGGCGGTCTGGGTGACCCTGCAACTCACCGCCTACGGAACGGCGTTGGGCTTCGCGCTCGGGATCGTCCTCGCCTTCATGCGGCTGTCCGAGAGCCCGTTCCTGAAGGCCGTCTCCTTCGCGTACATCTGGGCGTTCCGGTCCATCCCGCTGATCGTGCAGCTGCTCTTCTGGTTCAACCTCGCCTACCTCTACAAGGAGCTGAAGTTCGGCATCCCCTTCGGGCCCGGCTTCTTCACCTTCGACACGATGGGTCTGGTCGGCGCGATGAGCGCGGCCGTCCTCGGACTCGCCCTGCACCAGGCCGCGTACGCCGCCGAGATCGTGCGCGGTGGCGTACTGGCCGTCGACAGCGGCCAGCTGGAGGCCGCGGCGGCCCTCGGCATCCCCCGCCTCCGGCAGATCCGCCGGATCGTGCTGCCGCAGGCGATGCGCTCCATCCTGCCGAACGCCGCCAACGAGGTGATCTCCCTCTTCAAGGGCACCTCGATCGTCTCCGTCATGGCGATCGGCGAGCTCTTCTACCAGGTCCAGGTCATCTACGGACGCAACGGCCGGGTCGTACCGCTGCTCATGGTCGCCACGGCCTGGTACATCCTCCTGACCACCGCGCTCTCCATCCTCCAGCACTACGTGGAACGACACTTCGCGAAGGGAAGCACCCGATGAGCGCGCCCACCACCCCCGCCACCGGCACCGACGGCGGGGCCGACGCGCCGGCCGCGCCCATGGTCGACGTCAGGGCCGTCCACAAGAGCTTCGGTTCGCTGGAGGTGCTCAAGGGCGTCGACCTGGAGGTGCGCGCCGGCGAGGTCACCGTCATCCTCGGCCCTTCCGGCTCCGGCAAGTCCACCCTGCTGCGCACCATCAACCACCTGGAGAAGGTCGACCAGGGCTGGATCAGCGTGGACGGCTCGCTGGTCGGCTACCGGCGCTCCGGCGACAAGCTCTACGAGCTGCGCGAGCGCGAGATCCTCAGACAGCGCACCCGGATCGGGTTCGTCTTCCAGAACTTCAACCTCTTCCCGCACCTCACGGTCCTGGACAACATCGTCGAGGCCCCGGTGTCCGCGCTGAAGCGGTCCCGCAAGGACGTCACCGAGGCGGCGCGCAGGCTGCTCGACCGGGTCGGGCTCGCCGACAAGGCCGACGCCTACCCGAAGCAGCTGTCCGGCGGGCAGCAGCAGCGCGTGGCCATCGCCCGCGCGCTCGCCCTGGAACCGAGGCTGCTCCTCTTCGACGAGCCGACGTCCGCGCTCGACCCCGAGCTGGTCGGCGAGGTCCTCGACGTCATCAAGGACCTGGCCCACCAGGGCACCACGATGATCGTCGTCACGCACGAGATCGGCTTCGCCCGTGAGGTCGCGGACACCGTCGTCTTCATGGACGACGGCCGCATCGTCGAACAGGGCGCCCCCGGCGACGTACTCGACGCGCCGAAGCACGAGCGCACCCGCGCCTTCCTCTCCAAGGTCCTCTGAGGGCCCGGGCCGCCCTCGACCCGTCTTCCCACCGGCTCTCGGACCGGCACCCCGGCCGAGCCGCCTTCGCTCACCATCCGCTCCCAGCACAGGAGTTCACCGTGATATCCCGACGCACCCTCGCCGCAGCCGTCGCAGCCCTCGTCGTCGCCCCCCTGCTCAGCGCCTGCGGCGGTGACAGCGACGCGGCGACCGGGACGGGCTCGTCCGGCACCAAGAAGGTCGGCGACGTCAACATCGGCCCCGACCAGAACCGGATCCGCGGCAAGAAGATCGACGAGATCGCCGCGCTCGTCCCGGCGGCGATCCGCGAGCGCGGCACGCTGAAGCTCGGCCAGAGCGCCGACGCCTCACCGCCACTCGGCTTCTACGCGACCGACGACAAGACGAGAATCGGCTCCGAGATCGACCTCGCGACCCTCGTCGCCGACACCCTCGGCCTGAAGCTCGACAACGACGAGGTCTCCTGGGAAAACCTCTTCGTCGGCCTGGACAGCGGCAAGTTCGACGCCGTCTTCTCGAACGTCACCGTGACCGAGGAGCGCAAGGAGAAGTACGACTTCGCCACCTACCGGCTCGACAACATCGCGTTCGAGGCGAAGAAGGGCAGCGGCTGGAAGGTCGACGGGCCGAAGGACGTGGCGGGCAGGACGATCGCCGTGTCCTCCGGCACCAACCAGGAGAAGATCCTCGTCGACTGGAGCAAGCAGAACGAGAAGGCGGGCCGCAAGGCCGTCACCATCAAGTACTTCCAGAAGGACACGGACTACTACCTGGCGCTCCAGTCGGGCCGTATCGACGCCTATCTCGGCCCGAGCCCCTCGGCCGCGTACCACGTGTCCAGCGCCGGGCAGTCGGAGATCGTCGGCACGCTCTCGGGCGCCGGTGACGACCTCCAGGGCAAGATCGCCGCGACCACGAAGAAGGGCAGCGGGCTCGTCGACGCGTACGCGGCCGCCGTCAACCACGTGATCGAGGACGGCAGTTACGCGAAGGTGCTCAAGCGCTGGGGCCTGTCCAGCGAGGCGGTCCCGAAGTCGGAGATCAACCCGCCGGGCCTGCCGAAGATCTGACACCCGGGCCGGAGATCTGACGCCCGGGCCGGAGTACCGCCGGCCGGGCCGAGGATCCGACGCCCGGAACCCGGTGCCGGGCAGCGGGCGACCGCGTCCCCGGTGCCCGACACCGGCTCCCTGCCGAAATGCCC
>NZ_JBHWZP010000414.1:0-7255 GCF_042728395.1 Streptomyces sp. NPDC060205 | reverse complement strand
GCCTCCGGGCGAGGCGGCCCCTGCCACGGTGGGACGGTCAGGCCAGACCGGGGAAGAAGATCTTCAGCTCGCGCTCGGAGGACTCCTCGGAGTCCGAGGCGTGGATCAGGTTCTCGCGGACGATCACACCGAAGTCACCACGGATGGAGCCGGGGGCGGCGGCGATCGGGTCGGTCGGGCCCGCGAGCGCCCGTACGCCCTCGATGACGCGCTCGCCCTCGACGACCAGCGCCACGACCGGGCCGGACGCCATGAAGGTGACCAGCGGCTCGTAGAAGGGCTTGCCCTTGTGCTCGCCGTAGTGCTGCTCCAGCGTCTCCTGGTCGAGCGTGCGCAGCTCCAGCGCGGTGATCTGCCAGCCGGCCTTGCGCTCGATACGGCTGATGATCTCGCCGGTCAGGCCGCGACGGACCGCGTCGGGCTTGAGAAGGACGAGGGTGCGCTGGCTCACGGTGGTGACTCCTTCAGGGTCAAGAACATGCGGATGAAGAGGCTACAGGTCGTCTCCCTGGAGGCTCCGCCCCCGCCCCCATACCCGGGCTCCGCCCCCGCCCGGTCCACCGGCCCCGCCCCACGGGCTCCGCCCCGCCCCGGCCCACGGGCTCGCCCTCGGCCTCATCCGCGGGCTCCGCCCCGTCCCGGTTCACGGGCTCGCCCCCGGCCCCATCCGCGGACTCCACGCCGGCCCGTGTCACGGGCTCCGCCCTGGCCCACGCTGACGCGCTTGTCCTCAAACGCCGGACGGGCTGAAAAGAAGGGCAGAGGCGCGGCCAGGCCGCACATCACGCCCGGCGCCGTGAAAGACAGGGGCGCAGCCCCGTCTTTCAGGGGCGCGGGGAACTGCGCGAGCAACCCACGACGCCCCGCACCCGCCGACGCCCCACCCCAGGCAGACACAACCGCAGCCCCGAAGGGGCCTTCAGGGGCGCGGGGAGCGGCGCAACCGACCCCCACCGGCCCCACAGCCAAAACCCCAGCTCACGCACTGGAGGGCAGGGGCAGAGCCCCGCCCTAAAGGGGCGCGGGGAACGGCGCGACCAGCCCCCACCGAACCCGCAGCCAAAACCCCAACCCACGCACTGGGAGGCAGGGGCAGAACCCCACCCCTAAGGGGCGCGGGGAACGGCGCGACCGACCCCTACCGGACCGGCAGCCGCAACCCCAGCTCACGCACTGAAAGACAGGGCCAGAGCCCCACCCCTAAGGGGCGCGGGGAACTGCGCGACCAGCCCCCACCGGACCCGCAGCCGAAGCGATGAAGCCCGTCCGGCGTCTGAGGACCGAGGGGGCCCGGGGGAACCCCGAGGAAAGGACGGAACCCCGAACTACCCACCAGCCCCCGCCTGCGCAGCGAACCGCGCCTTCGCCTCCTCCACCTTCCGCCCATAGTGCACCGACGCCCACCACAGCGCCGCGAACACCGCCCCCAGGAAGAACATCACCGGCACCACGAACCCACTCGCGATCAGCAGCACCTGCAGAGCCCACCCCAGCTGCACACCCCCCGGCCGCGTGATCACCCCGCACAGCAGCAGGCACAGCACCATCGCGACCCCGCACACCGTCCAGACCGTGGCCATGGACAGATCGGGATCCTTCATCGCCACGAGCCCGGCGAACCCGATCACGAAGAACTCGCCGATCAGCGTCGAAGCACAGAGCGTCCGCACAGCTCAGCCCCTTCCCAGCAGCAGCCGGGCCTCGCCGACCGTGATGACGGAACCGGTCACGAGGACGCCGCCGCCCGCGTACTCGGCCTCTTCCTCGGCCAGCGTGATCGCGGCCTCCAGCGCGTCGTCCAGCCGGGGCTCGACCTGTACACGGTCGTCCCCGAACACCTCGACGGCGATACCCGCCAGCTCGTCCGCGTCCATCGCGCGATGGCTGGAGTTCTGTGTCACGACGACCTCGGTGAAGATCGGCTCGAAGGCTTCGAGCATCCCCCGTACGTTTTTGTCGCCGCTCGCCCCGACGACACCGATCAGCCGGCTGAAGTCGAAGACCTCCTGGACCGCCTCGGCGGTGGCACGGGCTCCCGCCGGGTTGTGCGCGGCGTCCAGGACGACGGTCGGCGACTTGCGGACGACCTCAAGCCGTCCCGGTGAGGTGACCGACGCGAAGGCCTTGCGGACCGTGTCGATGTCGAGCGCCTCGGGCCGCTGGGACCCGACGCCGAAGAACGCCTCCACGGCGGCGAGCGCCACGGCCGCGTTGTGCGCCTGGTACGCCCCGTGCAACGGGATGTACACCGCCTCGTACTCCCCGCCGAGACCGCGCAGCGTCAGCAGCTGCCCGCCGACCGCGACCTGCCGGCTGATCACACCGAACTCAAGCCCCTCACGGGCGACGGTGGCGTCGACCTCGACGGCCTTCTTGAGCAGCACCTGTGCGGCGTCGACGGGCTGCTGGGCCAGGATGACCGTCGCGCCCTGCTTGACGATCCCGGCCTTCTCCTTGGCGATCTCCCCCGGAGTGTTCCCGAGTCGGTCCGTGTGGTCCAGGTCGATGGGGGTCACCACGGCGACATCCCCGTCGATGACGTTGGTGGCGTCCCAGCTGCCGCCCATCCCGACCTCCACGACGGCCACGTCGACGGGCGTGTCCGCGAAGGCCGCGTACGCCATGCCTGTAAGCACCTCGAAGAAGGAGAGCCGGTACTCCTGGGCCGCGTCGACCATCTCGACGTACGGCTTGATGTCCTGGTACGTCTCCACGAACCGCTCGGCCGGGATCGCCGCCCCGTCGAGGCTGATCCGCTCGGTGATCGACTGGACGTGGGGCGAGGTGTACCGGCCGGTGCGCAGTTCGAAGGCGCCGAGAAGCGCCTCGATCATGCGGGCGGTGGACGTCTTGCCGTTGGTCCCCGTGATGTGGATCGAGGGGTACGCGCGCTGCGGCTCCCCCAGTACGTCCATGAGCGCGGAGATCCGGGCCACGGAAGGCTCCAGCTTGGTCTCGCCCCACCGCGTGGCCAGCTCGGTCTCGACCTCGCGCAGCGCCTTGTCGGTCTCCGGGTCGTCCGGGCGCGCGGGGATGTCGGACTGCGGCGCCGGGCCCTGCGTCCGCAGGGTGCGGCTGCCGGCCTCGATCACGGCGAGATCGGGATCACGCTCCGTCTCGGCCTCGACGATGGCATCAAACGGATCGGACCCACTGCTGTCCTGCGAAATCTCACTCACACCCCCAGTCTACGGAGCCGCAAGCCGACAGCCTTGGGAGGGCGCAGCCCTCTCGTCGACGGGCGCAGCCCTGTCGAGGGGCGCGGGGAACTGCGCGGCCAGCCCCCACCGCCCCGCACCCGACAAACACACCCCTGGGAGGGCGCAGCCCTCTTCAGGGGCGCGGGGAGCTGCGCGAACGGCCCCCACCGGCCCGCGGCCGAAGACGAACGCACGAGGGCCCCGGAACCACACAGGTCCCGGGGCCCTCAAAATCACCTACGCCTGCGGCAGAGCCTCCAGCTGAGCCGAAAGCCGCACAACATCCTCGTCGGCCTTGGCGAGCCGCCCCCGGATCTTGTCCACCACCTGATCCGGCGCCTTGGCGAGAAACGCCTCATTGCCCAGCTTGGCGTTCGCCGCGACCTTCTCCTTCTCCGCGGCGGCCAAGTCCTTCGCGAGCCGCTTCCGCTCGGCGGCCACATCGATCGTCCCGGACAGGTCGAGCGCGACGGACGCCCCGGCGACCGGCAGCGTCGCGGTCGCGGAGAAGTCGTCCCCCTCCGGCTGCAGCCGCAGCAACTGCCGGATGGCCGCCTCGTGCGGAGCGAACGCGGTCCCGTCGAGGCTCAGCCGCGCCGGCACCCGCTGCCCCGGCTGCAGCCCCTGGTCCGCACGGAAGCGGCGCACCTCCGTGATGACCTGCTGCAGCGCCTCGATCTCGCGCTCCGCACCCGTGTCCCGGAAGCCGCTGTCCACGGGCCAGTCGGCGATCACGACCGACTCACCGCCGGTGAGGGTCGTCCACAGCGTCTCCGTGACGAACGGCACGACCGGGTGCAGCAGCCGCAGCGTGACGTCCAGGACCTCACCGAGGACCCGCTTGCTGACGTCGGCCGCGGGCCCGCCCGCCATGAACGTCGTCTTCGACAGCTCGACGTACCAGTCGAAGACCTCGTCCCACGCGAAGTGGTACAGCGCGTCGGAGAGCTTCGCGAACTGGAAGTCCTCGTAGTACGCGTCGACTTCGGCGACGGTCTCGTTGAGGCGGGACAGGATCCACCGGTCCGTCGCCGACATCGCGGACGCGTCCGGCAGCGGCCCCTCGACCGTCGCGCCGTTCATCAGCGCGAACCGTGTCGCGTTCCAGATCTTGTTGGCGAAGTTACGGGCCGCCTGGACCCAGTCCTCGCCGATCGGCACGTCGGTGCCGGGGTTGGCGCCCTTCGCCAGCGTGAAGCGGACGGCGTCCGAGCCGTACTTGTCCATCCAGTCGAGCGGGTCGACGACGTTGCCGAACGACTTCGACATCTTCTTGCCGCGCTCGTCACGGACCAGACCGGTCAGCGCGATGGTCTTGAAGGGGACCTCGCCGTCCATCGCGTACAGACCGAACATCATCATCCGGGCGACCCAGAAGAAGATGATGTCGTGGCCCGTGAGCAGGACGTCGGTCGGATAGAACTTCTTGAGGTCCGGGGTCTGTTCGGGCCAGCCGAGCGTGGAGAACGGCCACAGGCCGGACGAGAACCAGGTGTCGAGGACGTCGGTGTCCTGCCTCCACCCCTCGGCCTCTGTGCCGGGCGGCTGCTCGTCGGGGCCGACGCAGACCGTCTCGCCGTTCGGGCCGTACCAGATCGGGATGCGGTGGCCCCACCACAGCTGGCGCGAGATGTTCCAGTCGTTGAGGTTGTCGACCCAGTCGAAGTACCGCTTCGACATGTCCTCGGGGTGGATCTTCACCCGGCCGTCGCGGACCGCGTCACCGGCGGCCTTGGCGAGCGGGCCGACCTTGACCCACCACTGCAGGGACTGCCGGGGCTCGATGGTGGTGCCGCAGCGCGAGCAGTGCCCGACGCTGTGGACGTACGGACGCTTCTCGGCGACGATCCGGCCCTGCGAGCGCAGCGCGGCGACGACGGCGGAACGGGCCTCGTAGCGGTCGAGTCCCTCGAAGGGGCCGTGGACGGTGATGACCGCCCGCTCGTCCATGATCGTGATCGACTCCAGGCCGTGGCGCCGGCCGATGGCGAAGTCGTTCGGGTCGTGGGCGGGGGTGACCTTGACGGCACCCGTGCCGAACTCGGGGTCGACGTGGCTGTCCGCGACGACCGGGATGGTGCGGTCGGTCAGCGGGAGCTTGATGCGCTTGCCGACGAGGTGGCGGTAGCGCTCGTCGTCGGGGTGAACGGCGACGGCGGTGTCACCGAGCATGGTCTCGGCGCGCGTGGTGGCGACGACGAGGGTCTCGTCGCCCTCGCCGTACGTGATGGAGACGAGCTCGCCGTCGTCCTCCTGGTAGGTCACCTCGATGTCGGAGATGGCCGTCAGACAGCGGGGACACCAGTTGATGATCCGCTCGGCGCGGTAGATCAGCTCGTCGTCGTACAGCTTCTTGAAGATGGTCTGGACGGCCTTGGACAGCCCTTCGTCCATGGTGAACCGCTCACGGTCCCAGTCGACGCCGTCCCCGAGCCGGCGCATCTGCCCGAGGATCTTGCCGCCGTACTCCTCCTTCCACTGCCAGACGCGCTCGACGAACTCCTCGCGCCCGAGGTCCTGCCGCGACTTGCCCTCCTCGGCGAGCTGCTGCTCGACCTTGTTCTGGGTGGCGATACCGGCGTGGTCCATGCCGGGCAGCCACAGCGCCTCGAAGCCCTGCATGCGCTTGCGGCGGGTGAGGGCGTCCATGAGCGTGTGCTGGAAGGCATGCCCGAGGTGCAGGGACCCGGTGACGTTCGGCGGCGGGATGACGATGGTGTACGGCGGCTTGTCGCTGTTCGCGTCGGCGGCGAAGTAACCCCGTTCGACCCAGCGCTCGTACAGCTTCCCCTCTACCTCGGCCGGCGCGTACTGGGTCGGCAGTTCGGGGGTGTTGGCTGGCGGCTGCTGCTGAGCGTTGTCGGTCACGGACCCAGTTTAGAGGTGTCACAGGCCCGCTCCGAAACTCGATTACTTGGTAACGGTGCGGCCCCCGCCGCTCCGGCGCCCCTCGGCTTGGGTGAGGATGTTCGGAACACATAAGTATCTGGAGGGGAACCCAGAATGAGCTACAACCAGCCGGGCCCGTACGGCGGGCAGCCGCAGCAGCCCGGACCGTACGGTCAGCCGGGTCCTTACGGCCAGCAGCCGCAGGCTCCCCAGCCCGGTTACGGCTACCCGCAGCAGGCTCCTGGGCCGCAGCCCGGCTACGGGTACCCGCAGCAGGCCCCTCCCGGCGTCCCGCCGCAGCAGCCCGGCTACGGCCAGCAGCCGCCGTACGGCGCCCCGGTGCCCCCGCCCCCCGGCGGCGGCAAGAAGAAGACGGGCCTGATCATCGGCTCGGTGGCGGTCGTGGCCGCGATCGCGGTGGGCGCGTACTTCATCATCGGCGGCAGCGGCGGAGGCGCGGACGTCGCGGACGACGGCCCCCACAAGCTGACGACGCCGGCGACGCTGCTCACGGAATACAAGAAGAGCGAGGGCGCCGGGGACGGCATGTCGAAGTCCGACCTGAAGGACGCCGAGTCCTGGGGTGTCAAGAACCCCAAGGACGTCAGCGCCTCCTACCAGTCGGGCGACAAGGACAACCCGCTGGCCGGCAAGCTGCTCAGCTTCGGCGGGGTGTACGGGGACATCGACGACCCGGAGAAGGCGGTGGACGAGTTCTTCGCCTTCATGGAGAAGGACGCCAAGGACGAGGACGTCACCTTCGTCGGCAGCTCGAAGGCCTACGAGCCCAGCTCGCTGGAGGGCGCCGTCCTGAAGTGCCAGCAGGCAAAGATCGACAACTCCGGCGGCAGCACGGGCGAGCCGAAGGAGATGAACGTGACGTACTGCGCCTGGGCGGACCACAGCACGCTCGGCTTCGTCCTGCCCATCGAGTTCTCCGACGCCGCGGCGGGCAAGAGCTCGGACCCGGCGGAGGTCGCCGAGACCACCGCAAAGGTGCGCAAGGAGGTCCGTCACCGTCGGCAGACCGAACTTCTCGTCCACGAACTCCTGGGCGTTCAGCGACCGCAGCGTGGCCGCCGACCCGATCAGCACGTCGACACCGCCCCGGACGCCTGCACGGCGACCGTCGCGCTCCCGATCCGTACGGGCGCGGCGGCGAAGGT
>NZ_JBHWZP010000413.1:0-7302 GCF_042728395.1 Streptomyces sp. NPDC060205 | reverse complement strand
ACCCGCACCCGACCACGCACCGAACACCCACCGTCACACATAGAACCGAAGGTGTTGATCCGTTCCTGGGTGGCCTCGATCCACTCACTCGTACCGAGGTCACCCCCGGCCAGCTTCCTGAGTTCGTCGACACCGTTCACTGTGATGGCCATATGGATCTCCTCAGTGAGAATCGGTTCCGTACCACCGCCGGACCCGGGACTTGAGCAGCTTGCCGGAGGCGGTCCGCGGCAGTTCGTCCGCGAGCACCACCGACTTCGGGATCTTGTACTTGGCGAGGTGTCCGGTGAGGGACGCGAGGACCTCGTCGAGGTCCAGCTCGACCCCCTCGCGTGCGACGACGACCGCGCGCGGCGCCTCGCCCCACGTCTCGTCGGGCACGCCGATGACCGCGCACTCGGCGATCCCGGGATGGGCGAGGAGCCGGTCCTCTATCTCGGCGGGATAGACGTTCTCGCCGCCCGAGATGATCATGTCCTTGATGCGGTCGACGACGGTCACATAGCCGTCCTCGTCGATCCGGGCGGCGTCCCCGCTGCGGAACCAGCCGTCGCTGAACACGGCCGCGGTCTCGTCGGGCAACCCCCAGTAGCCGGGCATGACATGGGGCCCGCGTACGACGATCTCGCCCGTCTCCCCGGCGTCGGCGAGGTCGGCCGGGGCGAGGCCGGGCCGTACGACGCGTACGTCGCTGAAGAAGTGCGGTACGCCCGCGGAGCCCGCCTTGGCCACCGCGTGCTCGGCGTCCAGGAAGAGCACGCCCGGCGAGGCCTCGGTCATCCCGTAGCCCTGGAGGAAGGTGAGGCCCCGCTCCTGGTAGGCGGCGATGAGCGGGGTCGGCACGGGTGAGCCGCCGCAGCTGAGCATGCGCAGCGAGGACAGGTCGGCGCCGGCCCAGCCCGGCTGGCGGGCCACCTGCTCGAACATGGTGGGCACGCCGAACATGAGGGTGATCCGGTGCCGTTCGATCAGGTCGAGGGTGGCCGCCGGGTCGAACGCCTCGACCAGGACACAGGTACCGCCCTTGAGGAGGACGGGGAGGGTCAGCATGTTGAGCCCGGCCGTGTGGAACAACGGGGCCGACACCAGCGCCCGTTCGTCCGCGATCAGGTCCTGGTCGACGAGGACGTTGACGGCGTTCCACGTCAGATTGCCGTGGGTGAGCATCGCGCCCTTGGGGCGGCCGGTCGTCCCCGAGGTGTACATGATGACGCAGGTGTCGTCGGCGTCGACGGGTTCGTCGATCGCCTCGCCGGCGGCCGAGTCGAGCAACTGGTCGTAAGCGGCGCCCACTTCGATGTACGTACGCACGTCGCAGCTGCCCGGCAGGCCGGCGACCAGCCCCTCGGCTGCGGGCCCGTGCACGAGGACCTTCGCGCCGGAGTCTTCGAGCTGGTGGGCGATCTCGGGCCCGGCGAGGCGGGTGTTGAGCGGGACGAAGACCGCGCCGAGCGTGCCGGCCGCGAACAGCGTCTCCAGGTAGGAGGGGTGGTTGGGGCCGAGGTAGGCGATCCGGTCGCCGCGGCGCACCCCGTGGGCGCGCAGGGCGTGGGCGAGGCGGGTGGTGCGCTCGTACAGGGCGCCGTACGTGAGTGTCGTGCCGTGGTGGATCAGGGCGGTGCGGTGCGGGGTCTTGCGGGCCCGGCGGGCGGGCCACGACCCCAGTCCCTCGTTGCGCATGCCATACCCCTTACGGCTCGGTGTGCGCGGTCATGGCGCGGTGTGTGCTCATGGCTTGGTGAGACCGGTCACGGCTTGGCGAGACCGGTCACGGCTTGGCGAGACCGGTCACGGCTTGGTGAGGCCGAGCAGCCGGGCCGCGTTCTCCTTGAGGATCTTCGGCCTGACCTCGTCCTTGACGGGCAGCTTCGCGAAGTCGGCGAGCCAGCGGTCCGGGGTGAGGACCGGGTAGTCGGAGCCGAACAGCACCTTGTCCTTGAGGAGGGTGTTCGCGTACTGCACGAGCTGCGGCGGGAAGTACTTCGGCGACCAGCCGGACAGGTCGATGTGGACGCCCGGCTTGTGCGTGGCGACCGCGAGGGCCTCGTCCTGCCAGGGGAAGGACGGATGCGCCAGGATGATCTTCAGGTGCGGGAAGTCGGCGGCCACGTCGTCGACGTGCAGCGGGTTGGAGTACTTGAGGCGGATGCCTCCTCCGCCGGGCACGCCCGCGCCGATGCCGGTCTGCCCGGTGTGGAAGAGGGCGATGGCGCCGGTCTCCTCGATGACCTCGTACAACGCGTAGGCCACGGAACGGTCGTTGGGGAAGAAGCCCTGGATGCTGGGGTGGAACTTGAAGCCCTTCACGCCGTACTCCTCGACCAGCCGGCGGGCCCGCTTCACCCCCGCCCTGCCGCGGAAGGGGTCGACGGAGGCGAACGGGATCAGCACGTCGGGGTTGGCGGCGGCGGCCTCGGCGACCTCCTCGTTCGGGACGGGTTCGGTGCCGGTCGCGGACTCGGCGTCGACCGTGAAGATCACGGCGGCCATCCTCCGCTCCCGGTAGTACGCGGCCGTCTCCTCCAGCGTCGGCTTCCGCTTGCCCTCCACCTTGAAGTAGGCGCTGGAGGCCGCGTGCAGGTCGTCGTCGAGCGAGGACGCGCCCTTGGAGGAGATCTCGGCATGGGTGTGGACGTCGATGGCGACCAGGTCGTCGACGTTCATCGCCGCTGGGAGGGTCATGACGCCTCCGCGGCCTTGGGCGCGGGGGCGAGGGCGGGCGCGGGGATGCCGACCGTCTGCGGTTCGGCGCCGACGGAGGTGTGCCAGACGTCGGCGAGTGCTTCGGGGGTCCAGCCGCCGTCGGCGTACGCGGCCCTGATCTCCTGCGGGTGGGACCACAGCGCGACCTTGTCGCCGCCGATGCCGATGGCCTGGCCGCTCACCCCGCGGGCGGCCTCGGAGGCCAGGAACGGCACGAGGGCCGCGCAGTCCTCGGGGGTGCCGAAGCCCTCGCCCCTGCGCAGGAAGTCCGGCAGCGGTTCGCCCCGTCGCATGGCCTCGACGTAGGGGGCGAAGGCGGGAATGGTCTCGGTCATCGCGGTCGCGGCCACCGGCACGATCGCGTTGACGGTGATGCCCGCGCGGCCCAGCTCCATCGACCAGGTACGGGCCATGGCGGCGATGCCTGCCTTGGCGGCGGAGTAGTTGGTCTGGCCGAAGTTGCCGCGCTGCCCGGCCGGCGAGCCGACGAGGATCAGCGTGCCCCCGTCGCCCTGCTCCCGCATGCGCACGGCGGCGGCACGGGCGCAGGTGAAGGTGCCCTTCAGATGGGTGGTGAGCACGGCGTCGAAGTCGTCGTCGGTCATCTTCCACAGGACCTTGTCGCGCAGGATGCCCGCGTTGGTGACCAGGACGTCGAGGCGGCCGAACTCCGCGACCGCGCGGCCCACCAGGCGGTCCGCGGCCTCGGCGGTGCCGACCGCGACCACCTCGGCCACGGCGGTGCCGCCCGCGCCGGTGATCGCCTCGACGGCCTGCTCGGCGACCGCCTCGTCCACGTCGTTGACGACCACGCGGGCGCCGGCGGCGGCGAGGGCGTGCGCGTAGGCCAGGCCGAGGCCACGGCCTGAACCCGTGACCACGGCGACCTTTCCGGTGAGATCGATGCTGGACACGGAGGTCCCTTCAAAGGCGACGGAGTGACGGGGTGGGGAGGTGACGTGGGTGGGAGTGACGGAGTGGTGGGGTGACGGAGTGGTGGGGTGACGGAGTGGTGGGTGACGAGATCGAAGCTAAGGTCAATGATTGTTGACGTCAATAATTGTTGCCGACTCGGCCGTACGCCATGCTGGTCCCGTACGGACGCAGTACCGAGCCCCCGCGGGGCCACGACCAGGGAGCCCGCCATCGCCCGCCAGCCGCATGTCACCGACCCCTCGCCCACGGATGCCGCGCCGATCGACGCCCAGGAACCGTGGATGCGCGGACTGCACGCGGACACCGGCTACCTGCTGTACCGGATGGGCCTGCGCTCGGGGCAGATGTTCAACTCGTTCCTTCAGGAGTCGGGACTGCGGCTGCGGCACTACGCGCTGCTGCGTTTCCTGGCCACCACCGAGGGCGCGCTCCAGCGGGAGCTGAGTTCGCGGCTCGGTTACGACCCGAGCGCGATCGTCGGCCTGGTCGACGACCTGGAGAAGCTCGGGTTCGCCGAACGCCGCCCCTCCCCCGACGACCGCCGCAGCCGCATCGTCGTACTGACCGGGGACGGGCGTGCCTTCCTGCGCGGCACCGGCGAGGCGGGGCTACGGGTCACGGACGACCTGCTCGGGCCGCTCGACCCCGCCGAGCGGAAGATCCTGCACACGCTGCTGCGGCGCGTCGCCGAGACCGAGCTCGACTCCGGCGCGTAGAACGGCACGGGCCATGACCTCCCTGTCCGCGCCCGGCCGGCTGCTGGCCGTGCTCGCTGCCTTCGACCACGAGCACCCGGCGCTCTCCCTGACCGACATCAGCCGCCGGGCCGGGCTCTCCCTCACCACCGCGCACCGGCTCGTGGGCGCGCTCAGCGACTGGGGCGCCCTGGAACGCGACGCGGACGGGATCTACCACGTCGGTCTGCGGCTGTGGGAGCTGGCTGCGCTCTCCCCGCGCGGGCTCGCGCTGCGGCAGATCGCGCTGCCGTATCTGGAGGACCTGTACGAAGCCACGCACGAGAACGTGCAGTTGGCCGTGCGCGACGGCTCCGAGGTCGTCTACATCGAGTGGATCTCGGGCCGTTCCGCCGTCGGCGTGAAGATCCAGGTGGGCGCCCGCTGGCCGCTGCACGCGACCGGGGTGGGGCTCGCGCTGCTCGCCCACTGCGAGCCGGCGTTCCAGGAGACGTACAGCGCGGGGCCGCTCGCCGCCTTCACCCCGCACACGATCACCGATCCGGCCGCCCTGCGCCGCGCACTCGCCGAAGTCCGGCGCTCCGGGGTGGCGGTGAGTGTCCGTCAGATCACCGAGGATGCCCTGTCGGTGGCCGCTCCGGTACGCGGTCCGGGCGGCCCGGTGACGGCGGCGGTCTCGGTCGTGGTGCCCGAACGCGGCGCGCAGACACCGGCGTTGATCCCCGCGGTACGGCTAGCCGCACGCGGGATCTCCCGGGCCCTGGGATGGCAGCCGGAGCCGTCGGGCGGGTGAGGGCGGAGCGAGCTTCCCCGGCCCTTTGGTGAGAGCCGAGGTGAGAGCCGGTCGATATCCCTCTCACCGGTGAGGACGCGGCCCCCGCCCCGCGCCGATACTGGCACGGCCCCTTCCCCGAGGAGCCGCCCATGCCCGCCTCGTCCGCCTCCCCCTGGATCAGCCCCGCCGTCGCCCGCCTGCGCACGGCCAACCCGTACGTCGTCGACATCGCGCTCGCCGCACTCGTCCTGTTCGCCGCGTCACTGCAGTGGATGTTTCCCGACGAGGGCGACGACCGCCTGACCTGGCAGGGGTTCCTGCTGGGCGTCGGTACGGCGCTGCCGCTGGTGTGGCGGCGCCGGGCGCCGTTCCTCGCCGCCTGCGGGGTCTCGGTGTTCACCCCCGCCATGGCCGTCTACCACGCGCCGCCGCCGGACATCATGTACGGCGGACTGGTCGTCCTCTACACCATGGCCGCGGTCGGCCGGCCCTGGCAGCGGCGGGTCATGCTGGTGGGGTGGCTGGTCGGGGTCGCGCTGACCATGACGCACAAGGAGGACGCGGAACCCTTCGAGTACGCCTTCCAGTTGCTGAGCTGTGTCAGCGCCTACGGCTTCGGGGTGCTGTCCCGTCTCCAGCGGGCGTACACGGCGGCACTGGAGGACCGGGCCCGCCGCCTGGAACGCGAACGGGCCGCCGACACCGCGCGGGCCGTCGCCAGGGAACGGGCGAACATCGCCCGGGACATGCACGACGTCCTGGCCCACGCGGTGAGCCTGATGGTGGTGCAGGCCGAGGCCGGGCCCGTGGTCGTGCGCAGCGATCCCGAGCGCGCGGAGGGGGTGTTCGACGCCATCGCAGGTGCCGGGCGCGACGCGATGGTCCAGCTGCGGCGGATCCTCGGCGTCCTCAAGGAGGAGCCCCTGAACGGTGGTTCGGAGCGGCTGCCGCAGCCGGGCGTCGCGGCCCTGGCGGGTCTGGTCCGGCAGGTCGGCGACACGACCGGGCTACGGGTCGAGCTGCGGCGCACCGGGGAGCCGCGCCCGCTGCACCGGGACACCGAGGTCGCCGCCTACCGCGTGGTCCAGGAAGCCCTGACCAACACCGTCAAGCACGCGTACGCTTCCTGCGCGCGGGTCGAACTGGACTGGACGGAGACCGAGTTGACGCTCACGGTGACGGACGACGGGCGGGGTCCGGCGGCCCCCGCCCCGGGCGGGGGCGGGCACGGGCTGATCGGCATCCGTGAGCGGGCCGCCGCCTGCGGGGGCACCGCCCGTACGGAGCCCGGCCGGGACGGCGGCTTCCGTGTCGTCGTCCGCCTGCCCGTGGCCGGCGACCGGCAGGTGGCGCCGGGGTGAGCATCCGGGTGGTGGTCGCCGACGACCAGGAACTGGTCCGCAGCGGCTTCAGCATGATCCTGGAGGCGCAGCCCGACATCGACGTCGTCGCGGAGGCCGGGGACGGCGTGGAGGCGGTCGCCGCCGTGCAGCGGCACACGCCGGACGTGCTGCTCCTCGACATCCGGATGCCCCGGATGGACGGGCTGGAGGCCGCGCGGCTGGTGTGCGCGCAGTCCGCGTGCCGGGTGGTCATGCTGACGACGTTCGACCTCGACGAGTACGTGTACGAGGCGTTGTACGCGGGCGCGAGCGGGTTCCTGCTCAAGGATGTGCGGCGGGACGATCTGGTGCACGCGGTGCGGGTGGTGGCGGCGGGGGACTCGTTGCTCGCGCCCTCGGTGACACGGCGGCTGGTCGCCGACATCATCCAGCGGCGGCGGGCGGGGGCCGCGCCGTCGCCTTCCTCGGCGCGGCTGGATGTTCTCACCGCGCGCGAGGAGGAGACGTTGCGGCTGCTGGCGCGAGGGCTGTCCAACGCGGAGATCGCCCGGACGCTGTTCGTGAGCGAGCACACGGTGAAGACGCACGTCAGCAACGTGCTCAGCAAGCTGGGGCTGCGGGACCGGGTCCAGGCGGTCATCTGCGCGTACGAGTCGGGAGTGGTGACCCCCGGCTCGAACTGACCTGCTTCCCGACGCACTTCGCCTGCGGGCCGGTGGGGGCGTGTCGCGCAGTTCCCCGCGCCCCTGAAAGACGGGGGCTAAGGCCGTCTGCACCCTGCGGGCCGGTGGGGGTTGGCCGCGCAGTTCCCCGCGCCCCTGGAGGGCGGGGCTGCGCCCCGCTTTTAAGG
>NZ_JBHWZP010000412.1:0-7446 GCF_042728395.1 Streptomyces sp. NPDC060205 | reverse complement strand
CCACTGCTTCGCTGGTCTAACGCCCCTGGCCTCCCGCAAGGGGCGTTCGACGTTCCGTAGTCTGTACGGCATCTGTGGCCACAGCTCGATAACGGACCGGACAGAAGGGGTTTTCCGTCTGGTCTACGCGCGTTACGCTGCGGCGGAACCAGCGCCTGGTATGGGCGCTTGCACAAAGGAGTCACGTTCCATGCGCCGGGTGTCCCGAATCGCTGTCGCGGGCGTTGCGACCGCTACCCTCACCGCCGCCCTCGCTGCTTGCGGCGGCACGTCCAACGACGCCGCTGACAGCGGCGACGGCAAGAGCAAGGGCATCGCCCTCGCGTACGACGTCGGCGGCAAGGGCGACCAGTCCTTCAACGACGCCGCGACCCGCGGAATGGAGAAGGCCGCCTCGGAGTTCAAGTACGGCTCCAAGGCCGTCGAGCCCACCGACGGCGAGTCCGACGCCGACAAGGTGCAGCGCCTGCAGACGCTGGCCAAGGCGGGCTACAACCCGGTCGTCGGCGTGGGCTACGCCTACGCGCCGGCGGTCGCCGAGGTCGCCGAGAAGTTCCCGAAGACCACGTTCGGCATCGTCGACGACGAGACGATCGACAAGAAGAACGTCGCCGACATGGTCTTCCACGAGGAGCAGTCCTCGTACCTCGCGGGTGTCGCCGCGGCCCTCACCACCAAGTCCAAGACCGTCGGTTTCGTCGGCGGCGTGGACATCCCGCTGATCCACAAGTTCGAGGCGGGCTACAAGCAGGGCGTCGCGGACACCAACCCGAAGGTCAAGGTCGTCTCGCAGTTCCTCACCGAGAAGGCCGAGGACGGCGGCTTCGCCAGCCCCGACAAGGGCAAGACCGCCGCCGAGGGCCAGATCGAGGACGGCGCCGACGTGGTCTACCACGCCGCGGGCCTGTCCGGTCAGGGTGTCATCGAGGCCGCCTCCGCCGCCAAGGTGTGGGCGATCGGCGTCGACTCCGACCAGTACAGCCAGGACGCCCTGAAGGCGTACAAGCAGTACATCCTCACCTCGGCCACCAAGGACGTCGAGGGCGCGGTCTACAACCTCGCCAAGTCGGTCCAGGACGGCAAGCCCGAGACGGGTGTCGTGCGTGCCTCCCTCAAGACCGGCGGTGTGGGCCTCGCGGACTCGAACCCCGACTTCAAGGGCAACGCCAAGCTGCAGGCGGCCCTGGAGAAGGCCACCACGGGCATCAACGACGGCACCATCAAGGTGAAGACCTCGTAGTGACCGCAAGGAGCGGTGGCCCTGGCAGCAACCGCTCGTAGTAACCATGGTCAATCGGGCGCTGTAATGGCAGCGTTACGGTCGCGAAAACGGGGTGTGGGAAGGATGGCCTTCCCGCGCCCCGTTCGCGCGGCGGATGATCCGGTTCTGTCCGGGAGGCATTGATATGCCTGGATGCTCCTGGATATATCCAGAACATCCGACTCCGCAGTAGTAGTTGAAGCAGGGGCGCTACGCGCGTAGATGGCCCCTTTTCCAAGGAGTACGCCATCGACGCGTCCAGCAGCCCTCCGCTCGCCGCACAGTCCCCGTCCCCGTCGCAGTCGCCCGTGTCGGTGGAACTGGCGGGGATCACCAAGCGCTTCCCCGGTGTCGTCGCCAACCACGACATCCACCTGTCCGTCCGCAAGGGCACCGTGCACGCCCTCGTCGGCGAGAACGGGGCCGGCAAGTCCACCCTGATGAAGATCCTCTACGGCATGCAGAAGCCGGACGAGGGCACCATCGCGGTCGACGGCGAGCAGGTCGCCTTCGCCAGCCCCGCCGACGCCATCGCGCGCGGCATCGGCATGGTCCACCAGCACTTCATGCTGGCCGACTACCTCACCGTCCTGGAGAACGTCGTCCTCGGCAGCGAGAAGCTGTACGGCATCGGCGGCGCCGCCCGCGACAAGATCAGGGAGATCTCCGAGCGGTACGGCCTCGGGGTCCGCCCGGACGCCCTCGTCGAGGACCTCGGTGTCGCCGACCGCCAGCGCGTGGAGATCCTCAAGGTCCTCTACCGCGGCGCCCGCATCCTGATCCTGGACGAGCCCACCGCCGTCCTCGTGCCGCAGGAGGTCGACGCGCTCTTCGACAACCTCCGCGAGCTCAAGGCCGAGGGCCTGTCCGTCATCTTCATCTCCCACAAGCTGGGCGAGGTCCTGTCGGTCGCCGACGAGATCACCGTCATCCGCCGCGGTACGACGGTCGGCACGGCCGTCCCCGCGAAGACCACCTCCCGGCAGCTCGCCGAGATGATGGTCGGCAGCGAACTGCCCACCCCCGAGACCGCCGAGTCGACGGTCACCGACAAGCCCGTCATCCAGGTCGAGGCCCTCACGGTGTACGCCGCGGGGGGCGCCTCGCTCGGCGAGACCGGCACCGTCGGCGACACCCCGGCCGCCGGATCCCTCGCGGGCGACGCGGCCGGCGGCGACGCCAAGCGCGTCCTGGACGACGTCACCTTCACCATCCACGCCGGTGAGGTCATGGGCATCGCCGGGGTCGAGGGCAACGGCCAGACCGAACTGGTCGACGCCCTGATCGGCCTGAAGGACGCCGACTCGGGCGCCATCCGTTTCATCGGCGAGGAGATCACCTCCTGGCCCACCCGCAGGCGCCGCGAACAGGGCGTCGGCTACATCCCCGAGGACCGCCACCGCCACGGCCTGCTCCTTGAGGCCCCGCTGTGGGAGAACCGCATCCTCGGCCATGTCACCGAGAAGCCCAACTCCAAGGGCAAGGGCAGGTGGCTCGACATCAAGGGCGCGCAGGCCGACACCCGGCGCATCGTCGAGGAGTACGACGTCCGGACGCCCGGCATCGACGTCACGGCGGCCTCCCTGTCCGGCGGCAACCAGCAGAAGCTGATCGTCGGCCGCGAGATGAGCCACAAGCCGCGCTTCCTGATCGCCGCCCACCCCACCCGCGGTGTGGACGTCGGCGCGCAGGCCGCGATCTGGGACCAGATCCGCGAGGCCCGCCGCGAGGGTCTCGCCGTGCTCCTGATCTCCGCGGACCTGGACGAGCTGATCGGCCTCTCCGACACCCTCCGGGTGATCTACAACGGCAAGCTCGTCGCGGACGCCGACCCGGCGGCCATCACCCCGGAGGAGCTGGGCTCGGCCATGACGGGCGCCGCCTCCGGTCACCTGGAGCACGTCGAGCAGGCAGAGCGCGAAGAGCACGCAGCGCAGGCAGTGGAAGCCCCGGAGGACGAGGCCCGATGAAGAAGTTCGACAAGGAGCGAGTGCTCCTCGCGGTGGCCGGACCGGTCATCGCGCTCGTGGCGGCCGTGGTGCTGACCTCGTTCGTGCTGCTCGCCTCGGGCAAGAGCCCGATCGAGCCGTACACCCTGATGTTCGAGCAGGCCGGTTTCGCCGACGTCCAGGTCCTGATCATCAACCAGGCCGGCGTCTACTACCTGGCCGCCCTCGCGGTCGCCGTCGGCTTCCGGATGAACCTCTTCAACATCGGCGTCGACGGCCAGTACCGCCTCGCCGCCATGATGACCGCGGTCGTCGGCGCGCACGTCTCGCTGCCCGCCGCCCTGCAGATCCCGTTCCTGATGCTGATCGCCGTGCTCACCGGCGCCTTCTGGGCCGGTATCGCGGGTGTCCTCAAGGTGACCCGCGGAGTGAGCGAGGTCGTCGCGACGATCATGCTCAACGCCATCGCCACCAGCCTCATCGGCTACCTCACCCTCACCGAGGTCTGGGGCCAGCCGCTCGGCAACAACCAGACCACCGGCGTGATGAAGGAGTCCGGCTGGTTCCCCGGCTTCGACATGGGCGACGCGGGCGAGATCTACGGCTTCACCCTGATCGCCGTACTCGCCGGTGTCCTGTACTGGCTGGTCCTCAACCGAACCCGCTTCGGCTTCGACCTGCGCGCCACCGGCGCCTCCGAGACCGCTGCCGCCGCCTCCGGCGTGGACGCCAAGCGCATGGTCCTCACCGCGATGCTGATCTCCGGCGGCATGGCGGGCCTCGCGGGCCTGCCGATCCTCCTCGGCGACGCCCACACCTACAGCCTGTCCTTCCCGACGGGCCTCGGCTTCACCGGCATCACCATCGCGCTGCTCGGCCGCAACAACCCGGTCGGCATCGCCTTCGCCGCCCTGCTGGTCGCCTTCCTCGACAAGGCCTCACCCGCCCTCGACTACGCGACCCCGGTGGCGTACGACAAGGAGATCGCGGTGATCATGCAGGGTCTCATCGTGATCGCGGTCGTCGTCTCCTACGAGGCCGTACGCGTCTGGGGCCTGCGCCGCCAGCAGCGGCGCGTCGGTGCCGAACTGGCCGCTGCCGCCGCCAACGACAACTCCAAGAAGGAGGTGGCTGCCCGATGAGCACCTCGACCGTCGCCAAGCCGCAGGCGCCGAAGCCCGCCCGGGGCCGCCGCCGTATCTCGCTCCCGGTCCTGCTCCTGCTCATCGCGGGCCTGCTGGTCCTCGTCTCCGTCGTCCGCCTCGTCACCGACGCGAACGGCATCACCTCCACCGGCCAGATGTCCACCGCCCTGCGCCTGGCCGTACCGATCGGCCTCGCGGGACTCGGCGGACTGTGGGCCGAGCGCGCGGGCGTCGTCAACATCGGCCTCGAAGGCATGATGATCCTCGGCACCTGGTTCGGCGCCTGGGCCGGCTTCCAGTGGGGCCCGTGGACCGGTGTCGCCTTCGGCATCATCGGCGGCGCGCTCGGCGGCCTGCTGCACGCGATCGTCACCGTGACCTTCAACGTCAACCACATCGTCTCCGGTGTGGCCATCAACATCCTGGCCCTCGGCGCCACCCGCTACCTGTCGACCTTCGCCTTCGAGGGCGAGGAGGGCGGTACGTCGAAGCAGTCGCCGCCCGTCGACTCGCTCGGCACCTTCGACATCCCCGGGCTCTCGGACTGGCTGCAGACCCTCAACGGCAAGCACTGGTTCCTGGTCTCCGACCTCGCCGGTCTAGTCGGCGGCCTCTTCACCGACCTGTCGCCGCTCACCGTGATCGCCGTCCTGCTCGTCCCGGTCACCTGGTGGGTGCTGTGGCGCACCTCCTTCGGCCTGCGGCTGCGTTCCTGCGGCGAGAACCCGGTGGCCGCGGAGTCCCTCGGCGTCAACGTCTACAAGTACAAGTACCTGGCCGTCGTCATCTCCGGCGGTTTCGCCGGACTCGGCGGCGCCTTCCTCTCCCTGGTCGCCTCCAACATCTACCTGGAGGGCCAGACCGGCGGGCGCGGCTACATCGGTCTCGCCGCGATGATCTTCGGCAACTGGATGCCGGGCGGACTCGCGCTGGGCGCCGGCCTGTTCGGCTACACCGACAGCCTCAAGCTCCGCGGCGGCGGCACCAACGTCCACGCGCTGCTGCTCCTGCTGGCGCTGCTCCTGATCATCGGCGCGGCGTACTTCGTGTGGAAGAAGCGGTACGTCCACGCGGCGGTCACCACGCTCATCGGCGTCCTGGTCTTCCTCTGGTACACCACCACCAACGAGGTCCCGAACCAGGTCGTCACCGCGACCCCGTACGTCGTCACGCTGCTGGTCCTCGCGCTCTCCGCGCAGCGCCTGCGGATGCCGAAGGCGGACGGCATGCCGTACCGGCGAGGGCAGGGCAAATGACGGCGGCCGAGACGGAGCCGGCCGAGGTCGACTGGAAGGCCCTGCGGGAGGTGGCGCGCGAGGCGATGTCCCGCGCGTACGCCCCCTACTCGGGCTACCCGGTCGGGGTCGCGGCCCTGGTCGACGACGGCCGGGTGATCTCCGGCTGCAACGTGGAGAACGCCTCGTACGGACTCGGGCTGTGCGCCGAATGCGGGCTGGTCTCGCAGCTCCAGAACACCGGGGGAGGCCGGCTCACGCACTTCACGTGCGTGGACGGCCACGGCGAGATCCTCGTCCCGTGCGGCCGCTGCCGCCAGCTCCTGTACGAGTTCGGCGGCCCCGATCTCGTCCTGGAGACCCCGGCCGGTCTCCTCCCGCTCTCCGAGATGCTCCCGCAGGCCTTCGGCCCGGACCACCTCACCAGGTGATCCACGGGCGGCCCCCGGAGAACCCGGGGGCCGCCGCACTACTCGCACCACCGCACTACTTGCACTACTTGCACTACCGAAGGGAAGCCATGACCGCGTTGTCGATGGACGCCATCTCCGTGATCCGCACCAAGCGGGACCGCGGCGAGCTGAGCGACGGGCAGATCGACTGGGTCATCGACGCGTACACGCGCGGTGAGGTCGCCGACTACCAGATGGCCGCCCTCAACATGGCGATCCTGCTCAACGGCATGAACCGCCGGGAGATCGCCACCTGGACCGCCGCGATGATCGCCTCAGGCGAGCGCATGGACTTCTCGTCCCTGTCCCGCCCGACGGCCGACAAGCACTCGACCGGCGGCGTCGGCGACAAGATCACGCTCCCGCTCGCGCCCCTCGTGGCGGCCTGCGGCGCGGCCGTCCCGCAGCTGTCCGGCCGGGGCCTCGGCCACACCGGCGGCACCCTCGACAAGCTGGAGTCGGTCCCGGGCTGGCGCGCCGCGCTCTCGAACGACGAGATGCTCTCCGTCCTGGACTCGGTGGGCGCGGTGATCTGCGCGGCGGGCGACGGCCTGGCCCCCGCGGACAAGAAGCTCTACGCCCTGCGTGACGTGACCGGCACGGTCGAGGCCATCCCGCTGATCGCCTCCTCGATCATGTCGAAGAAGATCGCGGAGGGCACGGGTTCGCTCGTCCTGGACGTGAAGGTCGGCAGCGGCGCCTTCATGAAGACCATCGAGGACGCCCGCGAACTGGCCTCGACGATGGTGGGCCTGGGCACGGACCACGGCGTACGGACGGTCGCGCTCCTCACCGACATGTCCACCCCGCTCGGCCTGACCGCGGGCAACGCCCTGGAGGTCCGCGAGTCGGTCGAGGTCCTGGCCGGTGGCGGCCCGTCCGACGTCGTGGAGCTCACCCTCGCCCTGGCCCGCGAGATGCTGGACGCGGCGGGCATCAAGGACGCCGACCCGGCGAAGGCGCTGGCCGACGGCTCGGCGATGGACGCGTGGCGCCGCATGCTCGCGGCCCAGGGCGGCGACCCGGACGCGGCGCTCCCTACGTCCCGCGAACAGCACGTCGTCAAGGCACCGGCCTCCGGTGTCCTGACCCGCCTGGACGCGTACGACATCGGTGTCGCCGCCTGGCGCCTGGGCGCGGGCCGCGCCCGCAAGGAGGACCCGGTGCAGGCCGGCGCGGGCGTCGAACTCCACGCCAAGCCCGGCGACACGGTCACCGAGGGCCAGCCGCTCCTCACCCTCCACACGGACACCCCGGAACGCTTCGGGTACGCCCTGGAGGCGGTGACGGGCTCGTACGACGTGGCGGCTCCCGGCACGGAGTTCAAGACGCCACCGGTGGTGCTGGAACGTATCGCCTGAGGCCATTGAAGTGGATCGCGGAACGGGACCGGTGGACGACCAC
>NZ_JBHWZP010000411.1:0-7482 GCF_042728395.1 Streptomyces sp. NPDC060205 | reverse complement strand
GCGTCAGGTGGCCGGCACCGGCTCCGGTGGCTCGGGACGCGTCAGCGCTTGATCTCCTTGATCTTCAGCATGCGCGTGATGACCTTGTCGAGCTCGTCGTCCTCGAAGACCTTCTTCCAGTCGTCGCGCACGATGGACTCGCGGCCGTAGTCCATGGCGATCAGGCAGGCGTCCGAGAACGGGTTGGAACCCTTGAGGGTGTTCGCGAGGGCGACCTGGGTGTGGCCCAGGAGCATCGCGCGGGCCGCCTTCTCCGGGACGCCGACGGTGTGGACCGTCTCGTGCAGCGCCTCGGTGAGGAGGGCGCCGACCATGCAGGCGATCGTCTCGACGAGGGTCGGCTCCAGGACGGCGAGCTGCTTGACGGTGACCCAGTGGACGTCGACCACGGGCGCGTACATCACGCGGATGACCGAGTCGGCCAGCTCCTGCTTGGCCTCGTCGCCGCCCTCGTACGCGGCCACGACCTCCTGCGGGGCAGCGATGCCACCGAAGGTGTCCTGCCACTCCTCCTTGGTGGTTCGCTCCAGGAACACCGACGGGTGGCAGGGGTGGGCACACGCGTAGTGGATGTCCTCGCGGTTGAACAGCAGTCCGGCGTACGCGGCGGCCGGGTCGAGGGTGAGCACGACCGTGTCCGGCTTCATCAGCGGGACGAGTTCTTCGGAGACCTTGCCGAGGACGACGTCCGGGACGGCGAGGATGACCACGTCGGCCTCGGCGACGGCGTCGGCGGACTCGGTCAGTTCGCGGCCCAGCTCGCGGATCAGCTCCTGGCCCTTGGGCGAGGCCTCGCTGAAGAGCACCCGGAAGTCGCTCTCGACCAGGTTGTTGGAGACGCGCTGGCCCATCTTGCCGGCGGCCCCGATGACGGCGACGGTCTTGACGTCGACCTGGGTCTGGATCTCGGTGGCCATTACTCGCTCCTCAGAAGGGTGTTGATGCTGTGCTGTGTCCACTGGTCTTCGAGCCGGGCGGTGGCGTCGAAGCCCTCGTCCTGCCACGGGAGCCAGTGCTCCACGATCTGGTTGATGCCGTCCGCGTCCGGCCGGGCGGCCCGTACGGCGGCGATCATCGCGTCGTAGTCCAGGAGGCCTTCGCCGAGGGGGCAGCCGGCGTAGGTGAAGCCGACCCAGCCGTCCCTGCGGGTGAAGGCGAAGTCCTTGACGTGGATGTTGACCACGTGCGGCGCGGTGGCGGTCACGACGTCCACCGGCCGTTCCAGGCGGGCGACGCTGTTGCCCGGGTCGAGGACGACTCCGAGCCGCTCGCTGTCGACCCCGCGTACGACAGCCAGCAGGTCGTCGGTCGACACCTGCTCGTAGGTCTCCAGGCCGAGGGTGACACCGGCGCCCTCGTAGGGGGGCACCGCCTCCTTGAGGAGGGAGACCGCCTCGGTGGTGTCCGGCCGGTGGTCCGCCGTGTTGAGCATGGAGCGGACCAGGGTGACGTCCAACTGTCGTGCCATGTCCAGGTACTTGAGCAGATGGGCGGGGCGGACGCCGCGGGTGCCGAGTTCCAGGCGCAGGCCGAGGTCGTCGGCCGTGGCGCGTACGTCGGCCAGTTGCGCGGAGTCGTACGACTCGATGGGTGCGTAGTCGCAGATCTGGAAGACCTGGCCGCCCAGTTCGGCGGTGTCGCGCAGCATCTCGGCGAGTGTCATCGGCCGGGGTGCCCGGGACGAGAAGCGCCAGAAGTACGCGTACGTGCTGATGCCGTAGGCCATCACGCCACCGCCGTGTCAGCCGGGGCTTTGAACTCGTCGTCGGCCGGGGCGCGGATCTCGTCGAGGATCGCGCGGACGTTGTCCGGGTCGTGGGCGAAGCGGCCGAGGAAGAGGCCGTCCGCCGCTCCTCCGAGACGGGTGAGCAGGCCGGGGCCCGCGCTGCCGCCGTAGATGACCTGCGAACCGGTGTGCTGGGGGCGGGTGTCGAGCCACTCCCGCAGGGCGGTGCACACGGTGGCGATGTGTTCGGCGGAGGCAGGTTCCGGTGCGCCGATGGCCCACTGCGGCTCGTACGCGAGGACGACCGTGCCGTCCAGGCCGTGGAGGAGACGGGCGGCCTCGGCGACCGTGCGTTCGGCCGCCTCCTGGGGTGTGCCCCGGTCGCGTTCGCCGATGCACAGCACGGGGGTGAGGCCGTTGCGCAGGGCGGCGGCCGTCTTGGCGGCGACCACCGTGTCGCCCTCGCCGTACAGGCGGCGGCGCTCGGCGTGGCCAACCTCGGCGTAGCGGCAGCCGATCTCCTTGAGGAGGGGGCCGCCGACCTCGCCGGTGTACGGTCCTGTGTCCTCGGTGGCGAGGTCCTGGGCGCCGAGTGCGATGCCGTAGGGCGCGAGGATTCCGGCGGCCGGGATCAGGGTCGGGAAGGCCGGCAGGACGAAGAGGCGGGCCTCGCCGGAGGTCACGGCGGGATGCTGGTCGGCCAGAGTGGCGATCTTCCGGGCCCAGTTGAGCGTCTGGTGATGGCCGAAGTACATCTTCAGGCTCACCCCCAGCAGCAGGGGCGGCCGGGTGGGGGCGGGCATCAGGCCGCCGCCCCGGCGTCGGCGTCCTCGGAGGCGTCCTCGTAGTCGCTCATGAGCTGGACCTTCGCCGCGGACGCGGAGGTCTCGTCGAAGCGGTAGGTGAGCCATTCGGCGGCGAGGCGGCGGGCGAGTTCGAGGCCGACGACGCGCTGGCCGAAGGTCAGGATCTGCGCGTTGTTGGACAGGACGGCCCGCTCGACGGAGAAGGAGTCGTGGGCGGTGACGGCGCGGATGCCCTTGACCTTGTTGGCCGCGATGGCGACGCCGAGTCCGGTGCCGCACACCAGGAGGGCGCGGTCGGCCTCGCCGCGGGCGACCATCTCGGCGGCGGCGATGGCGACCTTGGGGTAGGCGGTGTGGCCGTCGGCGTCGACGCCGACATCGGTGACCTCGGCGACCAGCGAACTGCCCAGCAGGTCCTGCTTGAGGGCTTCCTTGTACTGGTGGCCTGCGTCGTCGGATCCGACGACGATACGGAGCTTGTCGGTCATGGCGGCTTTTCCTCAGTGCTGGTCGAGCGGGTGGTCGGGCAGGACGCCGTATACGGCGCGGGTGATGAGGGCGAGCGAGTGGGCGCCCGCGTCGGGGGTGCCCAGGGACTTCTCGGCGTGCGGCCGGGCGCGGCCCTTGCGGGGCAGCAGGTCGGCGGTGGCGGCGGCGGCCTTCTCGGCGGTGACGGCGGCGCGCTGCCAGGACTCGGTGAGCGGCAGGCCTTCGCCCGCGGCCTCGGCGAGGGTGTCGGCGAAGGGCACGAGGACGTCGACCATCGTCTTGTCGCCGACCTCGGCGCCGCCCAGTCGGCGTACGGCGTCGGAGGCGTCCGAGACTCCCTGGGCGACCGCGGCCGCGGTCGGGGCGTCCTGGTCGCCGAGGCGCGTACCGAGGGAGCGCAGGATGGTGCCCCACAGGGCGCCGGAGGTGCCGCCGGCCTTGTCGGCCCAGGCGTCTGCGGCGTGGACGAGGACGGTTCCGGCGCCGGCGCCCAGGTCGTGGGCGCGAACTGCGGCCTCAAGAGCGGCCGTTGTGCCGCGCTGCATGCCGATGCCGTGGTCGCCGTCGCCGGCCACCGCGTCGATGCGGCCGAGTTCGTCGGCGTGTGTGTCGACGATGTCCGCGACGGCGTTCAGCGCCGCCAGGACGTGGGCGGCCGAGCCGCGGGACTCCTCGGTGGCGTCCGGGACGCGCGTGTCGTCGGCGTCCTCGACATGGCGTGCCGCCTCGGCCGCCGGCTCCTGTGCGAGGGGGGAGCCCTTGCGGTAGGCCGGGGTGTCGGCCGGAGCGCGCCACAGCTGCTCTAGCCGGTCGTCGAGCCAGGTCAGGGTGAGGGACACGCCGGCCATGTCGAAGCTGGTGACGAGTTCGCCGACCTCCGGGTCGACGATGTCCACGCCCGCGTCGCCGAGCAGGGCGGCGACCGTGCGGTAGACGACGAACAGTTCCTCGTACTTGACCGAGCCCAGGCCGTTGAGTATCACGGCGGCGCGCTGTCCGGCGGGTGTGCCGACGCCCTCGGGGAGTTCCTTCAGGAGGGCGGCGACCATCAGCCGGGCCGCCTCGTCGGCGGTCGGCAGGGACTCCTCGCCGATGCCGGGCTCCCCGTGGATGCCGAGGCCGACGGCCATCCGGGCCTCGGGGACGGTGAACAGGGGGTGGTCGGCGCCGGGCAGGGTGCAGCCGGAGAAGGCGATGCCGAAGGAGCGGGTGCGGGCGTTGGCGTGTTCGGCCACGCGCAGCACCTCGTCCAGCGGCAGGCCCTCCTCGGCCGCGGCGGCTGCCGCCTTGAAGACGGGCAGGTCGCCCGCGATACCGCGGCGCTTGGCGGACTCCTCCGGCGCGGCGGAGGAGATGTCGTCGGTGACGGCGAAGGTACGGGCCTCGATGCCGTCGCCCGCCAGGCGTTCGGCGGCCTGTCCGAAGTGCAGGACGTCGCCCGCGTAGTTGCCGTACATCAGCAGGACGCCCGCGCCGCCGTCGGCGGACCGTGCAACATTTCGGATCTGCTGTGCGGAGGGCGAGGCGAAGACGTTGCCGACGGCGGCGCCGTGCGCGAGGCCCCGGCCGACCAGTCCGGAGAAGGCCGGGTAGTGGCCCGATCCGCCGCCGACGACGACGGCGACCTGCCCGGCGGGGGTTCCGGCGGCGCGGACGACCCCTCCGGTGACGGGGCGCACCCAGCCGCGGTGGGCGGCGGCGAAGCCTTCGAGGGCCTCGTCGGCGAAGGCCGCGGGGTCGTTGAAGAGCCGGGTCATCGAAGGGCCTCCATGGGCTTGTTCTCTGCTGCGGTGGCCGGTTCCGCGGTGCCGCCCCGGGCGGAGAGCCAGATCATCAGGACCGCGGACAGGAGCATGAAGAAGCCGACCAGGTAGAGCGGTACGTAGTAGGCGCCGGTCCAGTCCTTGAGCCAGCCGGTGATGTAGCTGGACGCGAATCCGGCGACGTTGCCCGCGGTGTTGATCAGGGCGATTCCCGCGGCTGCCGCGGCTCCGGTCAGGAAGCGGGAGGGTACGGACCAGAAGACGGGCAGGGCCGCGAAGATGGAACACGCGGTCACGGTGATCACCGCGACCGTCGCGGTCGGGGAGCCCATGTAGAGGGCGAGCGGGATGGTGACACCGCCCACCACGGCGGGTCCGGCCACATGCCAGACGCGGGTGCCGTGCTTGGTGGCATGGCGTGTCCAGAAGAAGAGGACGACCGCGGCGGGCAGGTACGGGATCGCGGTGATCCAGGCCTTGTCCATGACGCTGAACGTGGTGTCGTACTGCTCCTGGAAGCCGTCGATGATCGTCGGCAGGAAGAACGCGAGGGCGTACAGGCCGTAGACGAAGCCGAAGTAGACCATCGCCAGCACCCAGACACGGCCGTTGGTGAAGGCCTTCTTGAGGTCTCCCTTGGCGTGCTTGTCGTCGTGGCCCGTCTTCTGCGCGTTCTCCGCGGCGAGCTCGTCGGTCAGCCAGTCGCGCTCGGCAGGCGTGAGCCACTTCGCGTCGGCGGGCTTGTCGATGAGGTAGAACCACGCGATGACACCCAGGAGGATGGCCGGCACCGACACGAACAGGAACATCACGCGCCAGCCCTCAAGGCCGAACAGTCCGTGGTGGCCGATGAGCCAGCCCGCCAGCGGGGCGCCGAGGACGGTGGTCAGCGGCTGCGCCAGGTAGAAGAGCCCGAGGATCTTGGTGCGGTGCCGTGAGGGCACCCACTGGCTGAGGAAGAGGATCGCGCCGGGGAAGAAGCCCGCTTCCGCCACACCGAGCAGGAACCGCAGGGTGTAGAGCTGGCCCGTACTGTCCACCCAGGTGAACAGGAGGGAGACGATGCCCCAGGTCACCATGATCCGGGCCAGCCAGCGGCGGGCACCGAAGCGGTGCAGGGCCATGTTGCTGGGGACCTCAAGCACGATGTAACCGAGGAAGAAGATCCCGGACGCGAAGCCGAACTGGGCGGCGGTGAGCGCCAGGTCCTGGCCCATGCCGTTCGGCTCGGCGAATGAAACGGCTGTGCGGTCCAGGTAGTTCACGAAGAACATCAGTGCCACGAACGGCACGAGGCGGACTGAGACCTTCTTGATGGCAGTTCTTTCGACTGCCGCGGATGGCGCGTCGGCAACCATGGCGACTCCTCGGCTCGCCCGGACAGCTCCGTCCGGGGTGGGTCAGGCCGGACGGCTCGCCACAGGGGCGGTCGACCGGAACGGTTTCACGCTATGCCGACTCCTCAAATTGGTCACCAATTTACCAATGTGAGGACGGTCTCATATTCGACCCTCTCGCAACTCTTGACAAACCCGACCTTCGGCGCGGCCGGATCGCTGAAGAACCGGCAGGTCAGCCCTCTGCGGGACGGATCTGGTTGACTGGTGACCGTGACCAGTCAGCCCGACGACCAGACCTCCGGGGCCGCCCCCGACCTCGCCCAACTCCTGCGCCCCGTGGTGCGCGAGTCCTCCGTCAGCGAGGTCGCCAAGCGGCTCCTCGACCACCTGTCGGCGGGCGACATCAAGCCCGGTACGCGCCTGCCCGCCGAGCGCCAGCTCGCCGAGGCGCTCGGCGTCGCCCGCTCCAGCGTCCGCGGGGCGCTGTCCGCGCTGGACGTGCTCGGCATCATCGAGATCCGGCCCGGCTCCGGCTCGTACGTGCGCGAGGGCACGTCGGAGTTCCTGCCGAGGGCGATCAACTGGGGGCTGATGCTGGGGCAGCGGCGTACGCAGGATCTGGTGGAGGTGCGTACGTATCTGGAGGCGGTGTCGGCGCGGCTCGCGGCGGAGCGGGCCACGGACGAGGACCTGTCCCGGCTGGAGGAGCACCTGCAGCACATGCGGGCCGCCGGTGGCGACGCCAAGGCCTTCATCGACGCGGACATCGACTTCCACCTGGAGCTGGCCCGGATCGCGCGCAACAGTGTGCTGAGCGACATCCTGCACAGCATCCGGGCGCTGCTCCAGGTGTGGATGGAACGGGTCAGTGACATCGAGGGCACGGTCAGTGGGACCTTGTGCGAGCACGACGCGGTGCTGGGGGCTTTGCGGGCGCGGGATCCTGAGGCGGCGGATCGGGCGATGGCGGATCACATGGTGATGGCGAGCCGACGCCTGCGCGAGTCCGTGGACGCGGGGGCCCCGTAGTCACCTCGGCCCGGATGGCGGCCGCGCCAAAAGACTGCGCAGTTCCCCGCGCCCCCATAGGGCCCGTCCCTGGGCGCGGCGACGTTGTGGCGGGCCTACACGATTGCGCAGTTCCCCGCGCCCCTCAAAGGGCGCGTCCCCGGGTGCGGCAGCGTCGTGGCTGACGTACACGATTGCGCAGTTCCCCGCGCCCCCAAAAGGGCGCGTCCCCAGGTGCGGCAACATTGTGGCGGGCCTACACGAATGCGCAGTTCCCCGCGCCCCTCAAAGGGCGCGTCCCCGGGTGCGGCAGCGTCGTGGCTGACGTACACGATCGCGCAGTTCCCCGC
>NZ_JBHWZP010000410.1:0-7495 GCF_042728395.1 Streptomyces sp. NPDC060205 | reverse complement strand
GCGCCGTTCCCCGCGCCCCTCAAGGCACAAGACTGCGCCGTTCCCCGCGCCCCTCAAGGCACAAGACTGCGCCGTTCCCCGCGCCCCTCAAGGCACAAGACTGCGCCGTTCCCCGCGCCCCTCAAGGCACAAGACTGCGCCGTTCCCCGCGCCCCTCAAGGCAAAAGACTGCGCCGTTCCCCGCGCCCCTTATGGGGCGCAGCCCCGTCCGGCACCCGCCAGGCGCGCACCCATCCGGTTCCCGCGTCCGCTCCGTGCGGCGGGAGCGACGTGGGACACGACCGGGAACCCGGCGCGCGAACCTGCGGGAGGAAGAGAAAAGGAGCCACAGCAGCCCCTCCGGACACTGCGGCCCCTCCCACTCGCCACTCCCAGCTCCTCCGTCTCTCCCCTCCCACCCCCGACTCCCCCACCGCACCAGCGGGCCGACGCCGTCGCACCGGCCTTCGTACACAGGAAGCAGCCACCGGAATGCCCCCATCCACCGCATCCGCACCCACTCCGGCCACCGCCCTCGGTGACGCCCGCATCATCACCGCGGCCGAATTCGAGTTCCAGCCCGTCGCCGGCGCCCGCACCACGGTCGCCACGCCCGTCAGCCCGGCCGCGGGCGCCACCCATGTCACCCTCCATGTCGTCCGGATAGCCGCCGGCGAGTCGTACTCCCCCGAGCGCAGCGCGGCCGAGGAGAACACCGTCGTGATCTTCTCGGGGACCGGCACCGCGGCCGTCGGCGAGCTCACCGCTCCCGTCGAACGCGGATCCGCCGCCTACGCCCCCACCGGTCGCGCCCTCACCCTCACCGCTGACGGCAGGGGCCTGACCGCCTACGTGTGGCGCACCCCGCTCGCGGACGCCCCCGTCGGGAGCGATCCGGTCCTGCACTCCTCCCTGTGGGACGAGACGACCCAGCTGCGCGGCTTCGGCGGCACCGGGCAGGTCGACGCGGCCGAACGCCGGGCCACCATGAACTTCGTCTTCTGGCCCGGCAACGGCAGCAGCCGGCTGTGCCTGCACTGCGGCATCCAGCAGCCCGGCGAGACCTTCAACGTCCATCTCCACCCCGACAGCGACGAGGCGTTCATCGCCTTCGAGGGCGTCGGCCAGATGTATCTGCGCGACCGCTGGATCGACGTGAGCGCGGGTGACGTCCTGTACGCCTCGCCCGGAGTGCTGCACGGCGCCCGCAACCCGCACACAGGTCCCACCGCCCGCCGCTTCGTGACGTGCGGCGGGCCCAGCCCCTTCGACCCGGCGCTCTACTCCGCCGCCGGCTACTCCTCACAGGTCAGGTGAACGCAGCGTGTGCCGCATATACGGAACCTTCAACGTCCATTCCGACGAGGCCGAACTGCGCCGCGTCGCCGACCTGATGCACCACGGCGGTCCCGACGCCCAGGGTGTCGCGCACCGGCCCGACTGGGCCCTGGGCAACAACCGCCTGTCGATCATGGACCCCGAGGGGGGCGCCCAGCCCTACCACCTCGGCCGGGTCACCGTGGTCTTCAACGGTGAGATCTACAACCACGGCGAGCTGCGCTCACGTCTGGCCGGCCTCGGCTTCCACTTCGACGACCTGTGCGACGGCTCGATCCTGCCCGCGCTGTACATCACGTACGGCGACCGGTTCGCCGAGCACCTGGACGGCATGTACTCGGTGGCGGTCATGGACCTGCGGGAGACCCCCCGCATGGTGCTGGCCACCGACGACTCGGGCATGAAGCCGCTCTACTACCACTGGGACCGTGCCGCGGGCCGCTTCCACTTCGCCTCCGAACTGCCCGCGCTGCTCGGCTTCGCCGGGGTGCGGGCCGAGGAGGACGAGGCAGGTCTCGACGCCTACCTCACCTCCAAGACGCCGTTCGGCAACCGCACCATGTTCCGCGGGATCCAGGTGTTCCCGCCGGCCGCCACCGTCCTGCTCAACGCCCGGGACGGACTGCGGATCAAGCAGCGTCCGATGGCCCACGAACAGGGCCTGCGCCCCGACAAGGACCGCACCCTCGCCGAGGCCGGTGACCAGCTGCGCGACCTGCTGTCGCGGGAGGTGTCGCGGCTCCTGGTCGCGGACGCCCCCGTCGCGGCCGTCACCTCCGGCGGGCTCGACTCCAGCCTCGTCACCGCGCTCGCCGCCCAGGCGCTGCGGGACGGCGGCGGCACCGGCAGCCTGCACACCTTCAACATCGCCTACACCGGCACCTGGCCCAGCGACGAACGCGCCTACGCCGCCGAGGTCGCCCGCGCCGCGGGCACCACCCACCACCAGGTCGAGGTCGATCCGGCCACCTTCCCGGACCTCATGACCGACGTCGTACGCCACCTGGGGCAGCCCAACGCCGACCCCATCACCCTGTCCACCTTCTCCCTCTTCCGCGCGGTCCGTGACGCCGGCTTCAAGGTCGCCCTCACCGGCGACGCGGCCGACGAACTGTTCAGCGGCTACTCGCGGATGACGCAGGCGGTCGCCGCGCACCATGGTTCGGGCTGGATCGACGGCTACCTCGACCACCTCGCCGCCGTCCCGCGGGCCCTGCGCCAGAGCCTGTACACCGACGAGTACGCGTTCGCCGTGAACGGGATCGGTCCCGCCCTGCCGCCCGGCATCCGGCGGATCCTGCACAGCAGCCCCGGCACCCGGCTGCAGCGCATCGGCGCGGTGGAGCAGCGCTACCGGCTCCCCGCCTACCACCTGCGGCGCGTCGACCACCTGTCGATGGCCAGCTCGGTCGAGGTGCGGCTGCCGTTCACCCAGCCGTCCGTCGTGCGCTTCGCCTCGACCCTCACCGACGAGCAGCGGCTCGTACCGGGTCTGGGGGTGAAGCGGGCCCTGTACCAGGCCGCGCAGGGGCTGATCCCGCGCAGTGTGCTGGAGCGGCCCAAGCAGCCCTTCACCCTCCCGGTCACCGCGATGCTCACGCCCGGCCAGCGGCTGTGGACCCTCGCACGTGACGTCCTGTCGCCCCACACCCTGCGCGCCGACGGCCGGATCCGCCCCGAGCGGGTCGACGCCCTCTTCGACGAGCAGGCCACCCGCCCCAGCGACGCCGTCTCGCTGGCCCTGTGGTCCCTGATGTCGCACCAGCTGTGGCGTCAGGAGTTCTTCGCCACGGCCCAGGCCCCGGTCACGCTCCACACTCCGGTACGAGTCCTCCAGGAGGCGGCGTGACTGTCAGCCTCGCCCGTGCGCACGGCACCCCCTGCCCGACCGCCGTGATGGACGCGCGCACCCTGCCCGACTCGGAACCCGAACTCCTCGCCCGGCTGACCGAGTTACGGTCGGCCCTGGCCGACCAGGGAGCCTCGGACGTCCTGAAGAACGCCCTCGTGCAGCCCTCCCGGCATCCTCTGTTCGACCTGGACTACCGCTTCGTCCAGTCGATGCCGGACAGTTTCGACAGCTTCGACCTGCGCGGCTCCTGCGGCCACTCCATCCTGGCGGCGGTCGAGGCGGCGGCCCGTACCGGCATGATCCAGCCCCTGGTGGCGGGCTGCCGGGTCCGGGTCAACGTCCTCAACAACGGCGACAACGTGGTGTGCGAGGCGGAGGAGACAGACGACGGGGGCACCCGTTTCACGGCCCACTTCCTCTGCTCGCCGCCACGGCCGGTGAACGACCTCCTGATCACCGGTGAGCCCGTCACCGGCATCCCCTTCGAGGGGCGTACGGTTCCGGTCTCGCTGGTCTCCATGGGCAATCCGTATCTCTTCGTGCACGCCGCCGAACTCGGCGCCCACACGGTCGAGGACCTGTTCGCCGACGACCTCGTGCTGTTCGACCGGATGACCAGGCTGCGCCTCGCGGTCTGCCGGACGCTGGGCTGGGACACCACCGGCGCCTTCCCCAAGGTGGCCGCGCTGCTCCCGGACGGTCCGGGCGCCCTCGCGGTGCGCGCCATCTCCGTACCGTCCTGGCATCCGACGGTGGCGCTCACCGGGGCCACCTGCCTCGCGGCGGGTGCCGCCGTGGAGGGCACGATCCCCTACCTGCTGTCCGGTGTCTCGGAGCAGCCGGACAGCGATCTGCTCTCCCTGCGCACACCGGGCGCCACGGTCCGCGCCTCGGCCCGTATCGCGGGCGGCCCCGGCGACCGCCGGCTCGCCTGGATCTCCGTCGCGGAGAAGCAGGTCGACTACGCCGGCCTCTTCCTGCCCGCCCCCACCTCCGAGGAGTTGTCATGGCTTCCGCTGACAGCCTGACCGTGCCCGAAGCCCGGGCACTGCCCGGGACCGACGTACCGCATCCGGCGCCGGCCGGCGATCTGCCCACCGAACCGTCCGCCGGACCGTCCTCCGCTCCGCCCACCGTTCCGTCCACCGGCCTGACCGCCTCGATACGGGAGCGACTCGCCGCCGCCGCCCGGGACGCGGACGCGAGCGGCGAACCCGACCGGCCGGCGCTGGCCCTGCTGCGCGAGACCGGACTGCTCGGGCTGGCCCTGCCGTACGAGTACGGCGGCACCGGCGCCGACGCGCACGGCCTCAACTCGGCGGTCGCACAGGTGGCGCAGGTCAACGCCTCCGCCTCGATCATGCTGTTCCAGCACTACGCGGTCAGCAGGCGCATCCTCGAACACGGCAGTCCGGCCCTGCGGCGCCGGCTGCTGCCCCAACTCGCCCGCGGTGACTGGCTCGCCGCCTCCGCCTGGAGCGAGACGGGTGCGGGCGCGAACAAGAAGCAGCTGTCCACCGTCGCCCGCCGCACGCCCGACGGGGGCTGGGTCCTGGACGGCGCCAAGTCCTTCACCACCAGTGCGGGGCTCGCCGACATCTACCTTGTGCTGGCGCAGACCGAGGAGCCCGCGGCGGACGCCGCCCCGGACACCGGCTACGGCTCCGCGGGGCAGACCTTCTTCCTCATACCGGCAAACGCGCCCGGCCTGATACCCGACACCTCGATGCGGCTGACCGGCATGCGCGGTTCGGCGACCGGTTTCGTCTCCGTGCAGGACTGCCACGTGCCCGACACGGCCCGGCTCGGCCCGGTCGGCGCCGCCGCCTCGATCATCGCCGGGGTCCGCGACAGCGGTGCCACGCTCGGCGCCGTGTCCGTCGGCCTGGCCGAAGCCGCACTTGAACTCGCCCACCGGCACGCCGAGAAGCGCGGGCTGCTGGCCCAACAGGCCGTCCGGCACCGGCTGGTGGACATCGCCGGCGAGGTCGAGACCGCACGCGCGGTCGTCGAACGGGCCGGCCGGCGGACGGCCGACGACCCGGGGATCGCCACCCTCCACTCCAAGCTCGTCGCCTCCTCGGCGACCGAGCGCGTCATCAACGCCGTCGAGCGGCTGCTGGGCTCGGCCGGCTATGTCGCCTCGAACGAGATCAACCGCTACGGCCGCGACGCCCGTGCCGTCGCCCTGATGGGACCGACCAACGACCTCTGCAAGGAACTGGTGAGTCTGACGTGGAACCGTTGAAGCCCCGATCGGCCGATCCCTCCGCCGGTCTTCCCGCCGCCTTCTCCGCCGCTCCTCCCGGCGCCGCTCCCGGGGGCACGCCCGCCGGCCCGCCCGCCGATCTGATCGTCGAAGGGGGCCGCCTCGTCACCCCGGACGGCGTCCGCGACGGGACGGTTCTCGTCCGGGACGGCCGGATCGCGGCCCTGCTCGCACCGGGCGAGCCTCTGCCGCAGGGCCCGCGCCTCGAAGCCCACGGCCGCTATGTGCTGCCGGGCCTGATCGACTCGCACGTCCACTTCCGCACACCCGGTCTGGAGTACAAGGAGGACTGGGAGCACGGCAGCCGGGCCGCTCTCGTCGGCGGTGTGACGACCGTGATGGACATGCCCAACACCCGTCCGCCGTCCCTGGACGAGAGCAGCATGCTCGCCAAGGCCGCGGTGATCCAGGGCACTTCGTGGATCGACTACCGCTTCCACATGGGCGCCGACCCCGACCATCCCGAGCTGCTGGCCGAACTGGACCCGCGCATAGCGAGCTCGGCGAAGGTGTTCATGGCGGGCCATCACACGGCCCCGGTCGTGTTCCGCGACGGCGAGCAGCTGCGGCGGGCCTTCGCCGCCGCCGCCCAAGGCGGTGTCCGGCTCGTCCTGCACGCCGAGGACCAGCACGTCTTCGACCTGCTCGACGCGAGTTCGGGCGCCCCGGACACGTACGGCGGGTACGAGCCGCACCGGCCGCGGTCCGGCGGGATCGTCGCCGTCGCCCATGTCGTGCGCCTGGTGCGCGAGTACGGCACGAAGACGCACATCCTGCATGTGTCGTCGGCGGAGGAGGCCGATCTGCTGTCGGCCGCCGCGGCCGAGGGGCTGCCTCTCACCTATGAAGTGACCGGCCACCACCTGTCGTTCACGCACGACGACACCACCCGGCGCGGTCCGCGGACCCGGCTCTCCCCCGCCATCCGCGAGTGCCGTGACCAGAAGCGGCTGTGGCAGGCCGTGCTGCGCGGCGAGGTCGTCACCCTGGGCAGCGACCACGCCCCGCACACCGTGGAGGAGAAGAACCGTCCGCCGGCCGACGCGCCGCCCGGCCTGCCCGGCGTCCAGGAGCTGGCCACGGCGGTCTGGACCGGCCTGCGGACCCGGGACATCGCCCCGGACGAGGCGGCCTCGCACCTGGCCCGGCTGATGGGCGAGGGGCCCGCGCGGCTCTTCGACCTGGCAGGCAAGGGCCGGCTCGAAGCGGGTGCGGACGCGGACCTGACCCTGCTGAACCCCTCCGACCGCTGGCAGTTCTCCGCGCACGACGTCCAGGCGCTGTGCGGCTGGTCCGCGTACGAGGGCTGGACCTTCACCGGACGCTTCACCACCACGGTGAAGGGCGGCCAGGTCGTCTGGGACATCCGGGAAGGGTTCTCCGGCCGCCCCGAGGGCCGCTGGCTGCAGGGCACGGCCCGGCCGCTGGAGGTGGCCCGATGAGTTCGACACTGCTCGAATCCCAACTGCCCGGATCACAGTCCCCGCACGGCACGGCCGGCGCTTCAGCCGGCGGTCCGTCCGGCACCCCGTCCCAGGACCTCGCCGAGGCCTTCCGCGCCGCGATGTCCGCCCTGGCCGCCCCCGTCACCCTCGTCACCTGCTACGACGATCTGGGCATGCCACGCGGCCTGACGGCCAGCGCCGTCAGCTCGCTGTCCCTCGCCCCGCCGCTGTTCCTCGTCTGCCTCGACCGCAACTCCCGTACGCACGAGACGCTGACCGGCGCCGAGGACTTCGCCGTACATCTCCTCGGGCCGGGTGAGGAACACCTCGTCAAACGCTTCATGCGGCCGGCCGAACAGCGCTTCGACGGCGTACTCCTGGCGGCGGACTCCCTCCGGGCCCCCGTCATCAGGGATGCCTCACTGACCCTGCACTGTGTCCGCCACGACGTCCTGGAAGGAGGCGACCACACGATCCTCGTGGGACGGGTGACCGCTGTGCGCGGCGAGCCCACGCACTCGGGCGGCCTGCTCTGGCACCGACGGGGCTTCGCCCACGCGCGACGGCTGATCCTCGACGGCGTCGACCTGGAGGCGCGCGCCGGCAGCACGG
>NZ_JBHWZP010000409.1:0-7515 GCF_042728395.1 Streptomyces sp. NPDC060205 | reverse complement strand
CCCCTTGAGGGGCGCGGGGAACTGCGCGACCAGCCCCCACCGGCCCGCACCCAACAACCCGGCCCAAGCCACCCACCCCCCAAGGGGCGCGGGGAACTGCGCAGTCTTTTGTTTTTAGGGGCGCGGGGAACTGCGCGATCAGCCCCCACCGGGCCGCAGACGAACGGCTACGGCTACGGCAGCGCCAGCATCCGTTCAAGCGCCAGTTTCGCGAACTGTTCCGTCTCGCGGTCGACCTCGATGCGGTTCACCAGGTTCCCCTCCGCCAGGGACTCCAGCGTCCAGACCAGGTGCGGCAGGTCGATCCGGTTCATCGTCGAGCAGAAGCAGACCGTCTTGTCGAGGAAGACGATCTCCTTGTCCTCGGCCGCGAAGCGGTTCGCCAGACGGCGCACCAGGTTCAGCTCCGTGCCGATGGCCCACTTGGAGCCGGCCGGAGCCGCCTCCAGCGCCTTGATGATGTACTCCGTGGACCCCACGTAGTCCGCCGCGCTGACGACCTCGTGCTTGCACTCGGGGTGCACCAGTACGTTCACGCCGGGTATCCGGGCGCGGACGTCCTCCACCGACTCCAGCGAGAAGCGGCCGTGCACCGAGCAGTGCCCGCGCCACAGAATCATCTTCGCGTCGCGCAGCTGCTCGACGGTCAGGCCGCCGTTCGGCTTGTGCGGGTTGTACAGGACGCAGTCGTCGAGCGACATCCCCATGTCCCGCACGGCCGTGTTGCGGCCCAGGTGCTGGTCGGGAAGGAACAGCACCTTCTCACCCTGCTCGAACGCCCACTCCAGCGCCCTCTCGGCATTGGACGACGTGCAGATCGTGCCGCCGTGCTTGCCCGTGAACGCCTTGATGTCCGCGGAGGAGTTCATGTACGAGACGGGTACGACCTGCTCGGCCACCCCCGCCTCGGTCAGCACGTCCCAGCACTCGGCGACCTGCTCGGCGGTGGCCATGTCGGCCATCGAGCACCCGGCGGCCAGATCGGGCAGGACGACCTTCTGGTCGTCGGAGGTCAGGATGTCCGCCGACTCGGCCATGAAGTGCACACCGCAGAACACGATGTACTCGGCCTCGGGGCGCGCGGCGGCGTCCTTTGCCAGCTTGAAGGAGTCGCCCGTGACATCCGCGAACTGGATGACCTCGTCGCGCTGGTAGTGGTGACCGAGCACGAACACCTTGCTGCCGAGCTTCTCCTTGGCGGCCCGGGCGCGCTCCACCAGATTCGGGTCGGACGGCGAGGGCAGGTCACCGGGACACTCGACGCCGCGCTCGCTCCGCGGGTCGGCCTCGCGGCCGAGCAGCAGCAGGGCGAGGGGCGTCGGCTGTACGTCGAGTTCCTGGGTCTGGGCGGTGGTCACGACACGCACCCTTTCTGTTCTGCGGCTCGCTTGGACCGTCCGACTGGACCGATCAAGCAGGACACGCCTTTTCGTCGAAATGACGCTATCTATCATAACCGCTTCACGTCACGTTGACGATGCCCATAGCGTCCATGTGACGTGAATCCCGTGCGGGTCGCCGCGAGACCGTCGACGTGTGTCCATCAGGGTTGTCCACAGGTCGTTTTCCGCTTCCGGGCGGGTGTGCGAGCATGAAGAGAGAAGACAAAGACTCGACGCCCGGCCCGGAATGAATCCGCGGCCCCGCCGGTTGGAACCGTCGGCAAGCAGTCTCCGTACAACCCGGGAGAGAAGCAGATGTCCGTATCGGACGAGACCACCACCGTGAGCGACGGCATCCTCCTGTCGGACGCCGCCGCGGCCAAGGTCAAGGGCCTGCTGGAGCAGGAGGGCCGCGACGACCTGGCGCTGCGCGTCGCCGTCCAGCCCGGCGGCTGCTCCGGCCTGCGGTACCAGCTCTTCTTCGACGAGCGCTCCCTCGACGGCGACGTCGTCAAGGACTTCGGCGGTGTGAAGGTCGTCACCGACCGCATGAGCGCTCCGTACCTGGGCGGTGCCTCCATCGACTTCGTGGACACCATCGAGAAGCAGGGCTTCACGATCGACAACCCGAACGCGACGGGCTCCTGCGCCTGCGGCGACTCGTTCAGCTAGTCGGCCTGCCATGGCCCCGTAAGCCATGGCGACAGTGAAAGGCGGCGCCCCCTCCAACGGGGCGCCGCCTTCCGCGTTCCCGGACCGACGGCGACCGTCAGGCCATCGGGCCGCCCGGCCGTCAGCCGGTCCGGTCGGGCAGGTCCTTCTCCTGAGGTACGGCCTTGCCGTCCGAGCCGACCACCTTGCGGTCCCCGAGCGGCTTGTCGAGGTCGACCTTCTCGTGGAAGACCTTGGCGATCATGATGCAGACCTTGTCCTTGTCCGGCTTGTCGGTGACCTCGACCGTCACCTCGCCGCCGCTCTCGTCCGCCGAGGCCGAGTAGTCGCTGCACACACCGCCGGTGAAGCGCACGGTCAGTTCCCTGCCGTCCGCGCTGTAGCCCTCGACCCGTACGTCCCGGGTCCCGGGCGCCGTGCCCGTCCCACCGCCGGGTTCGCTCGTGCGCGGGCTCGGCGGCCCGGTCGGGCTGCCGCTCGGCTCGGCCTCCGGCGGCTTCGGTGAGGTCAGGTACTTCGGGTCGACCGCGGGATGGGTGACGGTGAAGGTGTCGTCGGCCCCCGAGGGCCGTACCTCGAAGAGCCAGGACGGCACCAGCGCCTGCCGGCCGTCCACGAAGTGCGCGGCGAGCCCGAACACCGCGTCCTCCACGACGACCGGATCGGACTTCGGCGCCGTGCCCGACGCCTCGCACGGCTTCTCGTCCCGGTCCTTCAGCGGTACGGGGCTCGCGCAGCCGCCGATCCCCACGCGCCCGTCACCGGTCCCGGACCCGTTCAGCAGACCGAGCGTCCTCTCCGCACCGATGACGGGGTACGTGTCCGTCTTCGCCGGGGTCTTCACCTGGCCGCTGCCGCCCACCACCTGGCCGTCCGGGCCGATCTGCACGCCGGTCGTCCAGCCGTAGGTCGGCAGTCCGCCCACCTTCGGCTCCGCGTTCACCACGCGCACGGCGTCCATCAGCTGGCCGGCGTCGAGCTTCGCGTCGTCCTGGCCGACCGCCTTCAGGACCGGCGAGGCGGCCTTCTTCGCGGCGGCGGCGCTCACCGGGTCCACGTCGGCGCCCTTGGCGCTCTCGCTCCCGCCCGCGGGCCCGCTCCTGTTCGCGCACGTGGTGGTGCCCTTGCAGTTGTCGGTGCCGGGGGCGAAGCGGCTGAACGTCCAGGTGCCGGGCGCCTGCCTGCTGACCCGCAGTCCGGCCCCGAAGCCGTCCTTCGTGGCGCCGACCTTCCAGGCGTCGCCCTCCGCCTTCGGGGTGCCCTCCACCCCCAGCGCCTCGGCGAGCTTCGCCACCTCGGCGGCCGTGACCGTGCCCTTGGTCCGGTAGACGGCCGCGGAGGAGGGGCCGTCCGGCAGCTCGCCCTCGGCGCGGTAGGTCACGCCGTTCGGGTCGGGCTCACCGGGCGCGATGCCGTCCGTGCCGCCGGAGCCCGCGCTGCCGCTGCCCGTACCGCTCTCCGTGTAGCCGTCGAGGGCGAGGAGCGGCGGGTTCCCGTCGCCGCGCGGCGAACCGGAACTGTCCCTGCCGCCGGAGCCGCCGGCCGCGGTGGCTGCGAAGTACGCGCCGCCGCCTCCGACGAGGAGCACGGTGGCCGCCACCGAGGCGACGGCCACCGGGGAACGCCGTCGGCGCGGCTTGCCCTCGTCGGCGGCTTCGGCCGCTTCGTTGTCGGGTCGCTCGCTGTCCACCGCATTGCTCCTTCTGCCACGCCGTCGCCCCACGGGACCCCCCTGACCGGATCGGTCCTGATCAGGGCAGAGCGGGGTCGTATCCTGCCTCCCCTTTACGGGGGACAGCGATGGGACGCGGCGGGGGAGCGTGCGGTTCCCTTCAGGGGGAGCGGGTTCGCGACCGGCGGGCCTTCGCCGTCCCGCGCGCCTTCGCCGTGCGGGTCCTAGTCGCCGTAGTCGGACATGCCGTCCAGCAGGCGGGCGGAGGCCGGCGGCACGGTCACCCCGTGGATGAGTGCCGGGGACACCGGGCGGGCAGTGATCCGGGCGGGGGCCTCCCAGTGCGGGACCATCCGCGCGCAGTCGCCCCGCAGCTCCGCGAGACCGCCTCCGCGTCCTTCGAGGCCCTCCACGGCGTCGAGGGCTTCGAGACCGAGCGGGGCGTCGCCATGGATCTTGAGGTTCGTCATAACGGAACCGTATGCACCGGAAGCCGGATGAAAAAGCCCTACTATCGGGTAGTTTTGCCCGCTTCGCAGTTCAGGACTCCAGCGGACTCCGGTGACGACTCCAGTGGGACCCCACCGTCGGCCGTACGCCGACCCGATAGCGTGAACTGTCAATCCCCCTCCTCGCAGGAGTGTGTCCTAGCCGTGCGTATCGCTGTCTCGGGCTCCATCGCCACCGACCACCTCATGACCTTCCCCGGCCGCTTCGCCGACCAACTGGTCGCGGATCAGCTGCACACGGTCTCCCTCTCCTTCCTGGTCGACAATCTGGACGTACGCCGGGGCGGCGTGGGCGCGAACATCGCCTTCGGCATGGGCCAGCTCGGCTCGTCGCCCATCCTGGTCGGGGCCGCGGGCTCCGACTTCGACGAGTACCGGGCCTGGCTGGACCGGCACGGCGTCGACACCGAGTCCGTCCGGATCTCCGAGGTGCTGCACACCGCGCGCTTCGTCTGCACCACGGACGCCGACCACAACCAGATCGGCTCCTTCTACACGGGCGCCATGAGCGAGGCCCGCCTCATCGAACTCAAGAAGGTCGCCGACCGGGTGGGCGGGCTCGACCTCGTCCTCATCGGCGCGGACGACCCCGAGGGGATGCTCCGGCACACCGAGGAGTGCCGGACGCGCTCGATCCCGTTCGCCGCGGACTTCTCGCAGCAGATCGCGCGCATGGACGGTGACGAGATCCGGCTGCTGCTCGACGGGGCGACGTACCTCTTCTCGAACGAGTACGAGAAGGGGCTCATCGAGTCCAAGACGGGCTGGAGCGACGCGGAGATCCTGTCGCGGGTCGGTCACCGGGTGACGACGCTGGGCGCGCGGGGCGTGCGCATCGAGGCCGTCGGGTCCGACCCGATCGAGGTCGGCGTTCCGGAGGAGACCGCGAAGGTCGACCCGACCGGGGTCGGGGACGCCTTCCGGGCGGGGTTCCTGTCGGGGCTCGCGTGGGGGGTCGGGCACGAGCGGGCGGCGCAGGTCGGGTGCATGCTCGCGACGCTGGTCATCGAGACGAAGGGGACGCAGGAGTACCAGCTGCGGCGGTCGCACTTCCTTGACCGCTTCACGAAGGCGTACGGGCATGACGCGGCGACGCAGGTCCAGGGGCATCTGGCTTAGGGCCGTTGCCCCGGGTCCGGAGTGGCTTGGGCTGTATCTCGCCCCAGGCGGGCGGGGGCGGGCCGCGCAGTTCCCCGCGCCCCTGGGGGGTGGGGGTGAGGCTGCGCTGTTCCCAGCGCGCGGGGGAGGCGTACGGCCAAAGATTGCGCAGTTCCCCGCGCCCCTGGGTTCTGCGGGTTGGGTGGCGTGAGGTCAAGGATTGCGCAGTTCCCCGCGCCCCTGGGTTCTGCGGGTTGGGGGGCGTGAGGTCAAGGATTGCGCAGTTCCCCGCGCCCCTGACGGGTGGGGGCGGGGATGGGGCGCAGCCCCTCCCCGAGGGGCGCGGGGAACTGCGCGGCCAGCCACGACGTGCCCGCAGTCGCCGACGCACCACGCCACCCGAGCCCGGGGGCGTCCGCAGGGCGGCGGGCCGCGCCACCCGGGCCCGGGGGCGTCCGCAGGGCGGCGGGCCGCGCCACCCGAGGCCGGCGGCGTACGGACGGCGGCGGGTCGTGGCGCCCGAGTGCCGGAGCGCCTGCGCAGCGGCGGGCCGTCGCGGGCGGGTGCCGCCGGGCTAGAGGGTCACCCGGCGGACCAGGTACGCCGTACCGCGGGACGCCGGTTCCGCGCCCGCGTACTCCTGCCCCCGCATCTCGCACCACGCCGGAATGTCCAGCCGCGCAGCCTCGTCGTCCGAGAGGACCCGGACCGTGCCGCCGAGAGGGATTTCGGTGATCACCTTGGCGAGTTCGATCACAGGGATCGGGCAGCGCTTGCCGAGGGCGTCCACGACGAGCGCGTCCGGGACCCCGGAGGGCGACTCCGGGGCGGCGGCACCCGCCGCGGGAGCGCCCAGCTTCTCGCGGACCGCGGCGACCGTGCGCGGCAGGACGGCCAGGAAACGGTCCACCTCCTCCGCCGGAGTGCCGAGCGGCAACGACACCCGCACATTGCCCTCGCTCAGTACCCCCATCGCCTTCAGCACATGGCTGGGCGTCAGCGTGCTGCTCGTACAGGACGATCCGGACGACACCGAGAACCCCTCGCGGTCCAGCTCGTGCAGCAGTGTCTCCCCGTCGACATAGAGACAGGAGAAGGTGAGGAGATGGGGCAGCCGGGTGACCGGATCGCCCACCACCTCCACGTCCGGGACCAGTTCGGGCACCCGCGCGCGGATCCGGTCCGTCAGCTCGCGCAGCCGGACCGACTCGGCGGCGGCCTCGGCCCGTACGGCCCGCAGGGAGGCCGCGGCGGCGACGACGGCCGGGATGTTCTCGAAGCCCGGGGCGCGCCCCGACTCCCGCTCGTCGGCGGGGCCTTGAGGCGCGTACCGCACCCCCTTGCGTACGGCGAGCAGGCCGACGCCGGCGGGCCCGCCCCACTTGTGGGCGCTGCCCGTCAGCAGTGACCAGCCGCCCTCGACCGGGCCCCAGGCGAGCGACTGCGCCGCGTCCACCAGCAGCGGTACGCCCGCCGCGCGGCACGCCTCGGCGACCTCGGCCACGGGCTGGCGCGTGCCCACCTCGTGGTTGGCGGACTGGAGGCAGGCGAGCGCGGTGTCGGGGCGCAGGGCGTCCGCGTACGCGTCGGGGGAGACCGCGCCTGTTCGCAGAATCGGTACTTCGGACACCGTTCCGCCGGCCTGGCGGTGCGACTCCGCCGAATGGAGTACCGAAGAGTGTTCGACGGCGGACACGATCAGGTGGCGTCCGACGCGGTGCCGGCCGGCGAGCGCGCCGGCGATTCCCGTGTGCACGGCGCGGGTGCCGGACGTCGTGAACGTCAGCTCGTCCGGGCGGCAGCCGATCGCCTCGGCGGCGGCCTCACGGGCGGCGTCCAGGAGGAGCCTGGCGCGCCTGCCCTCGCGGTAGAGGCGGGCGGGGTCCGCCCAGCCTTCGTCGAGCGAGGCGTGCAGGGCCTGGCGGGCGACGGGGTGGAGGGGGGCGGACGACGCGACGTCGAAGTAGGACACACCGCTCACGCTATGCGGTGGCCTCCGGCGGGGGTAGGCGGGGCCGAGGCCGGCACGTCGGCCGCGGACCGGTGGGAGCCGTTCGCGCAGTTCCCCGCGCCCCTAATGGGACGAGGTGCGGGCGGTTGTGGTTCGGCTGCCGGCCGGTGGGGGCTTGTCGCGCAGTTCCCCGCGCCCCCAAAAGACCGGGGCCGGGGCGAAGCCCCGCCC
>NZ_JBHWZP010000408.1:0-7570 GCF_042728395.1 Streptomyces sp. NPDC060205 | reverse complement strand
GTGCCTGGGGGCGCGGGGAACTGCGCGGGCAACCCCCACCGGACCCGCAGCCGAAGCCGGGGGGTCCGGGGGCGAAAACCCCCTACGTCTTACGACGGGCCGTCATCGTCCGCTGGATCAGGATGAACGCGCACAGCAGCACACCCGTCGCGATCTTCGTCCACCACGAACTCAACGTGCCCTCGAACTGGATCAGGCTCTTGATCAGCCCGAGCACGAGCACACCGAACAACGTGCCCACCACATAGCCGGACCCGCCCGTCAGCAGCGTCCCGCCGATCACGACGGCCGCGATCGCGTCCAGTTCGAGACCGGTCGCGTGCAGTGGGTCGCCCGACTGGATGTACAGCGTGAACAACAGCCCCGCCAGCGCGGAGCAGAACCCGCTCATCGTGTACACCGCGATCTTCGTACCGCCCTGCGGCAGCCCCATCAGCAGCGCCGACTGCTCGTTGCCGCCGATGGCGTACACCCGTCGGCCGAAGCGCGTGTAGTGCAGGACGTAGAAGGCCGCGGCCAGCACCACCAGCGAGACGATCGCCCCGATCGAGAGGAACCCGCCGCCCACGGAAACCTGCGCCTGGGCCATGCTGCTCACCGAGGAGTCGGTGATGGAGATCGACTCCTTGCTGATCACCAGGCACAGGCCGCGGAAGAGGAACAGCCCCGCCAGGGTCACGATGAACGGCTGGATCTCGAAGTTGTGGATCACATAGCCCATGAGGTAGCCGCCGAAGGCCCCCACGGCCAGCGCCATGGGGATGACGAGCACCAGCGGCAGGCCCTGCTTCTCCACCAGCCAGGCCGTGAACATGGTGGTGAAGCCGATGACCGAGCCCACCGAGAGGTCGATGCCGCCGGAGAGGATGACGAAGGTGGCACCGACGGCAGCGACCAGGAGGTAGCTGTTGTCGATGAACAGGTTCAGGAAGACCTGCGTCTCGGCGAACCCGTAGTTCTGGTACCGGCTGAGGCCGATGGCGTACATCACGAGGAAGAGCCCGGCCGTCACCAGGACGGGCAGGCGCCGGTCGGCGAGGACGCGTGCCGCCCTGCTCGGCGTACTGGCGGCCGGCGCCTTGGGCTGCTGGGTGGTCGTGGTCATCACGACACCTCCATCTTGCGTACGGTCTCAGGCGTCGTGGCGGTGTCCGCCGGGGCCGCGGCCTGCCCGGCGCCCTGCTTCCCGCCGAGGCGTCCGCCGAGGCGACCGCCACCGAACACCTTGGCGCGGAACTTCGGGGACTGCATCAGGCAGACGATGATGACGACGGCGGCCTTGAAGACCAGGTTGGTCTGGGTGGGCACGCCGATGGTGTAGATCGTGGTGGTCAGGGTCTGGATGACGAGCGCGCCGACGACCGTGCCGCCGATGGAGAATCGGCCGCCCAGCAGCGACGTACCGCCGATGACCACGGCGAGGATCGCGTCCAGCTCGATCCACAAGCCGGCGTTGTTGCCGTCCGCGGCCGAGGTGTTGGAGCTGATCATCAGGCCCGCGATCCCGGCGCACAGCGCGCAGAACACGTACACCATGATCTTGATGCGGCGGGAGCGGATACCGACCAGGCGGCTGGCCTCGGCGTTGCCGCCGACCGACTCCACGAGCAGGCCGAGCGCCGTGCGGCGGGTCAGGGCCACGGTGACGGCGACCACGGCCGCCACCACGAAGATGGAGAAGGGCAGCGTCAGCCAGTAGCCGCCGCCGATCAGCTTGTACGGCTCGCTGTTGACGGTGATGATCTGCCCGTCGGTGATGAGCTGGGCGACACCGCGGCCGGCGACCATGATGATCAGCGTGGCGATGATGGGCTGGATGCCCATCCTGGCGACCAGGAAGCCGTTCCACAGACCGCAGACGACAGCTGCCGCCAGCCCGATGCCCATCGCGAGCAGTACTCCGGACAGCGCGTCCTGGTCGGCCTGGTCGCTGATGTACGAGCAGGTGAGGGCGCCGGTGATGGCGACCACCGCGCCGACGGACAGGTCGATGCCGCCGGTGGCGATGACCAGGGTCATCCCGACGGCGACCAGGATGAGGGGCGAGCCGAAGAGCACGATCGACACGAGGCTGCCGTAGAGGTGGCCGTCCGTCATCTTGATCGAGAAGAAGTCCGGTGTGAACGGGACGTTGACGAGCAGCAGGATGACCAGCACGGCGACCGGCCAGAACAGATGATGGCGGGTCAGCGCTCGCCATCGGGGTGTGGTGGTCACTGGTGCTCTCCGCTCGCGATGGTCTCCAGGATCCGGGTGGGGGTGATCTCGGGCCCGTTGGCCAGCTGGGCCACGAGCTTGCGGTCGCGCAGTACGCCGATGGTGTGGCTGAGCCGCAGGACCTCCTCCAGCTCGGCCGCGATGTACAGCACGGCCATGCCTTCCTCGGAGAGCGAGACCACCAGTTTCTGGATCTCCGCCTTCGCGCCGATGTCGATGCCGCGCGTCGGCTCGTCCAGGATCAGCAGCTTCGGCTGGGTGATCAGCCAGCGGGCGAGCAGTACCTTCTGCTGGTTGCCACCACTGAGTTGGCCGACCCTGGCCTCGGGGTTGGCGGGCCGGATGTCCAGGGCCTTGATGTACTTGGCGACGAGTTCGTCGCGCTGGGCGACCGGAATGGGCCGGGTCCAGCCGCGGGTGGCCTGCAGGGCGAGGATGATGTTCTCCCGCACGGTCAGGTCCGGTACGAGGCCTTCGGTCTTGCGGTTCTCCGAGCAGAAGGCCACGCCCGCGGCGATGGCGTCGTTCGGGGCGCTCATCGAGACCTGCTTGCCGCCGATGGTCACCTTGCCGGTGTCCGGCTGGTCGGCGCCGAAGAGCAGCCGGGCCAGTTCGGTACGGCCCGAGCCGAGCAGTCCGGCGAGTCCGATGACCTCGCCCTTCTTGATCTCCAGGTCGAAGGGGGCGATACCGCCGGCCCGGCCGACGCCGTCGGCCGTGAGCAGCGACTCCCCCACGTCCGCGTGGAGTTGGTGGTCGTGCAGCTCCTCCAGCTGGTCCAGGGCCTTGCCGATCATCAGCTGGACGAGGCCGACCTGGTCGAGGTCGCGGACCATGTGCTCGCCCACGAGAGTGCCGTTGCGCAGGACCGTCATCCGGTCGCAGACCTCGTAGATCTGGTCGAGGAAGTGCGAGACGAACAGGATCGCCACGCCCTCGCCCTTCAACCGCCGCATCAGGGCGAAGAGTTCGAGCACCTCGTCGCGGTCGAGGCTGGAGGTCGGCTCGTCGAGGATGAGCACCTTGGTGCCCGACCCGGAGCCGTCGCTGTCACCGGTGCCCACCGACCGTACGATCGCGACCAGTTGCTGCACGGCCAGCGGGTACGAGGACAGCGGGGCCTCGACGTCGATGTCGAGGCCGAGCCGGTCGACCAGCTCGGCGGCCTCGCGGCGCAGCCGCTTCCACTGGATGCGGCCGAAGCGGGTGGGTTCGCGTCCGATGAAGATGTTCTCCGCCACCGACAGGTTGGGGCAGAGGTTGACCTCCTGGTAGACCGTGCTGATCCCGGCCTGCTGGGCCTGCGAGGGGCTGTGGAACCGTACGGACGTGCCGTTCAGGGTGACGGTGCCGCCGTCCAGGGAGTAGACCCCGGTCAGCACCTTGATGAGGGTGGACTTGCCGGCGCCGTTCTCGCCGAGCAGGGCGTGGATCTCGCCGGGGAAGAGCCGGAAGTCGACACCCGACAGAGCCCGTACCCCCGGAAACTCTTTGACTATGCCCGTCATCTCCAGGACGGGCAGCGGCTCTGCCATGGCAGCGCTCCTCATGGATATTCGTTGCGGACCCGGATGGTCGTTCAGGCCCGGATGTTCAGGCCCGCAGGGAGCCCCCTTCGACGGAGGCTCCCTGGCGGTAGTGCGGTCGGTCGGAAGGTGCCGGTCGGCGATGCCGGTCAGTACTTGCGGGTCGGAAGGGCTTCCTTCGCCTGCTCCTGGAGGAAGTCGCCCTCCTTGGTCTTGATCCGACGCTCCACCGTCTCGCCGTCGTTGACCTTCTTGACGAGTTCCATCAGCTGGGGGCCGAGCAGCGGGTTGCACTCGACGATGCCGTTGATCTTGCCCTCGGACATCGCGACGAAGCCGTCCTTCACGCCGTCGACCGAGACGATCAGAATGTCCTTGCCGGGCTTCTTGCCGGCCGCCTCGATGGACTGGATGGCGCCGAGGGCCATGTCGTCGTTGTGCGCGTAGAGCACGTTGATGTCCGGGTTGGACTGCAGGAAGGCCGCCATGACCTGCTTGCCGCCGGCCCTGGTGAAGTCGCCGGTCTGGCTGACGACGACCTTCCAGTCGTCCTTGTGCTCGGCGTCCATGATCTCTTTGAAGCCCTTGGCGCGCTCGATCGCGGGGGCGGCACCGGTGGTGCCCTCCAGCTGTGCGATCTTCACCGGGCCCTTGTGGCCGGCCTTCTCCAGGACCTTCTCCAGCATCTTGGCCGCGCGGCGGCCCTCGTCGATGAAGTCGGATCCGATGAAGGAGACGTACAGGGAGTCGTCGGAGGTCTCGATGGAGCGGTCGGTGAGGATGACCGGGATCTTCGCGGTCTTGGCCTCCTTGAGCACCGCGTCCCAGCCCGTGACGACCACCGGCGAGAAGGCTATGACGTTCACCTTCTGGGCGATGTAGCTGCGGATCGCCGAGATCTGGTTCTCCTGCTTCTGCTGGGCGTCGGAGAACTTCAGGGTGTAACCGGCGTCCTTGGCCGCTTCCTTGACGGACTTGGTGTTGGCGGTGCGCCAGCCGCTCTCGGAGCCGACCTGGGCGAAGCCGAGGGTGATCTTCTTGCCGCCACCGCTGCTGGAGTCGGAGCCGGAGGAGCTGTCGTCCTCCTTGGCACAGGCCGCCAGGCCGCCCGCCGCCGCCACGCCGACCGCCGCGGTGAGGAAGTTCCTTCTGCTGAGCATGTTCTTCTCCTTTGAAGAGCCGGCCTGGAAGGGCCTGCTGGTACTCGTGCCGCTCGCCGGGACAGGTCCCACGATGTCCAGCCTGTCGATCATTGTTCGAAATATCGGTCAAACAGGGGCGTGAGGGAAATGGCCCACGAGGTGGTGCGTCATACAGGTAGGGCTTCAGACGGGTGGGGCGCCCTGGTCGGAGGTGTACGGGAAGGTGCTGGCGCGGACGACCAGTTGGGGTTCGATGGCGATCCGCGGGGCCCCGGCCTGCTCCCTGCCCTCGATCAGGTCCAGGAGCAGGGCGATGCTCCGCTTGCCGACCGCCGCGAAGTCCTGCCGGACGGTGGTCAGCGGAGGTGCGAAGAACTCCGACTCCGGGATGTCGTCGAAGCCCGCCACCGCCACGTCCTGCGGTGTGCGCACTCCCGCTTCCCGCAGCGCGCGCAGCACCCCCAGCGCCATCTGGTCGTTGGCGACGAAGACCGCGGTCAGTCCCCGGCCCAGCCAGCCTGCCAGTTCCTGGCCCGCCCGGTAACCCGACAGCGGACTCCAGTCCCCGCGCAGGATCAACGGCGGTTCCACGCCCGCCGCTTCGAGGGTGGCACGCCAGCCCGCCGCCCGGTCGGCGGCCTCCTGCCAGTCCTCGGGTCCGGCGAGGTGCCAGACCGTACGGTGGCCGGCGGCCAGCAGATGACGGGTGGCGAGGCGGGCACCCAGGTGCTGATCCACGTTCACGCCGGGGATCCCCACGCCGGGTCCGCTGCCCACGGTCACCACCGGGAAGGGGTGGCGCAGTTCCGCGAGGGCCTCGACCGCCGACCGCTGCGGGGCGATGGCGACGACCCCCTCCACCCCGCCCTCACTGAGGTGGTCCAGCGCCTCGCCGAGCTTCTCGACGGTCAGTTTGCGCAGACTGACCGTGGAGACGAGGTAGCCCTCGGCGCGTGCCGCCTCCTCCAGTGCGAAGAGGGTGCTGGCCGGACCGTAGAGCGTGGTGTCCGAGGCGACCACACCCAGGGTCCGGGTGCGGCGGGTGACCAGGGCGCGTGCGGAGGAGTTGCGGCGGTAGCCCATCTCCTCGATCGCGTGCAGCACCCTGGCCCGGGTCTCGTCCCGCACGTTGGGGTGATCCCCCAGCACCCGGGAAACGGTCTGGTGGGACACGCCCGCCAGTCGCGCGACATCGGCCATGGTGGGCGGCCGAAGCTGGGATTGTGCCATGCCGCACCTCCTTGGCGGTCGTGTACCGAGAACTTCCCGTGCCGGACCCGCGCCGGCCCCGGATGTCGGCTCCGGATGTCGGCCGGTGATTGCGGAGGTCATTGTGAGCGCTAACAATTCATGCCGGTCAAGGGGGCGGACAGCAGGAGGCACGTCACGTTTGAGTAACGCGCCGAAAGCGCACGGTTGCGGAGCGGTGCCGCGCGGCCCAGGTCTCCGGCACCGGCCGGGCACATCTGCGGCACCGGTCCCACACAGCTGCGGCAAAGGTATTGACGGGCTGCGGGCACGGCCCTAGATTTCGGCACCGAAACCTCGAACTACGACCGAAATACCGGACGTTGACCCATCGCAAGCCGCTGGCCGTCGCTCGACGCCACTCGACACCGCTGGACGCCGCTGGACGCCGCCGATGAGTGGGCTCGCCGTGCCCGCACCGCCAACTCGGTTGTCCGGCAGGGCAGTTGGCGTCCCCGGATGAGCCCGATGAGCCGGATCAGCGTCGTCGACGACAGCTCGGAATGGTGGAAGGACCCGGCACTGCGGCTCGACGCGCCGCCGGAATCTGTCGCCGCCCCGGCGCACGGCCGATGGCACCGGCCGGGTTTCCACGGCCCTCGAACACGAAGCAGGGGCCACCCGAAGGTGACCCCTGCCTGCGACGTTTCCGTCGGGACGACAGGATTTGAACCTGCGACCCCTTGACCCCCAGTCAAGTGCGCTACCAAGCTGCGCCACGTCCCGATGCGCCCCGCCGCGGTGAACCGCGAGAAGACGCAGGTGAACCTTACCGCACACCGGGCGACGGACGCCCAGGCTCCCCGGCGCCCGGTAATGCCGGCCCCGACCGGCCGGGCCGGTCAGGTCGGGCCGGTCGGGTCAGGCCGGATCGGGCTGGCCCGGTCGGGTCAAGGTCAGGTCAGTCGACGAACAGGCCCCTCGCCGCGGCCCGCGCGTCGAACTCCTCCAGGCGGGCCTGGGCGTCCGGCATGCCGTCGCACATCGCCTCCAGGAGGACCTGCCCCAGGAGCATGGGGGCGCTCACCGTGTCGAAGACCAGGCCGGTGCCGACGGCCGCCGGCAGCAGCAGGTCGCTGTGGGCGGCCACCGGGGCGAACGTGCCGTCGGCGATCGTCACCACGGTCAGCCCGGCGTCCCGGGCGTGGCCGAGCGCGGCCAGCAGCTCCGCCGGGTGGCGCGGCAGCGCGAAGCACAGGAGCGCGCTCGCACCCGCCCGACGGGCCGCGTCGATCCGGTCGGCGAGCAGCGATCCGCCCTCGTCGAGCAGGCGTACGTCGGGGTGCACCTTGGCGGCGAAGTAGGCGAAGCCGCGCGCCTGGGCGGCGGAGGCGCGCAGCCCGAGCACGGGCAGCGGCCGGGAGGCGGCGAGCAGCCGGCCCGCCTCCTCCACCGGCCCGGGGTCGGCCAGCAGCGACGCCAGTTGGAGCAGGTTGT
>NZ_JBHWZP010000407.1:0-7600 GCF_042728395.1 Streptomyces sp. NPDC060205 | reverse complement strand
GGTCTGGGGGCGGCAGCCCCCAGGGGACGGCGGCTCTCAGCCTTTGTCCAGGTACTGCTCTCTCTCCTCGTCCAGCAGGGCCTGGAGCGCGGTGCGCAGCCCGGGAAGGCCGTCGAGGTCGGGGTCGGCGGCCACCACGGCCGTCGCCTCCTCGCGGGCCTCGGCGATGACGTCCTCGTCGTCGATGACCGTGAGCATCCGCAGCGACGTGCGGGCGCCGGACTGGGCCTGGCCCAGGACATCGCCCTCGCGCCGCTGTTCGAGGTCGATGCGGGAGAGCTCGAAGCCGTCGAGGGTGGACGCCACGGAGGTCAGCCGCTGGCGGGCCGGGCTCGCCTCCGGCATCTCGGTGACGAGCAGGCACAGGCCGGCCGCGGAGCCACGGCCGACCCGGCCGCGCAGTTGGTGGAGCTGGGAGACACCGAACCGGTCGGCGTCCATGATCACCATCGCGGTCGCGTTCGGTACGTTCACCCCGACCTCGATGACCGTCGTGGCGACCAGGACGTGGGTCTCCCCAGCGGCGAAGCGGCGCATCACGGCGTCCTTGTCGTCCGGGGGCATGCGGCCGTGCAGCACCTCGACCTTGAGTCCCTGGAGCGGGCCCCTGGCGAGCTGGTCGGCGACCTCCAGGACGGCGAGGGGCGGGCGCTTCTCCGCCTCGTCCTCGGGTGACGGCTTCTTCTTCGACTTCTTCGGGTCGTCGTCCTCGTCGCCGATGCGGGGGCAGACCACGTACGCCTGATGGCCGTTCGACACCTCCTCGCGCACGCGCTCCCACGCGCGCGAGAGGAAGTGGGGCTTGTCCGCGGCCGGGACGACATGGCTGGCGATGGGTGAGCGCCCGGCGGGGAGCTGGTCGAGGACGGAGGTGTCCAGGTCGCCGAAGACGGTCATGGCGACCGTGCGTGGGATGGGCGTGGCGGTCATCACCAGCAGGTGCGGGGGCTGTTTGCCCTTGCCGCGCAGGGCGTCGCGCTGCTCCACGCCGAACCGGTGCTGTTCGTCCACCACGACCAGGCCCAGGTCGTGGAACTGCACCTTGTCCTCGATCAGCGCGTGCGTGCCGATGACGAGCCCGGCCTCGCCGGTGACCAGGTCGAGGAGCGCCTGCCGCCGGCCGGCCGCGCCCATGGAGCCGGTGAGCAGCACGACCTTGGTGGAGTCCTCGGCCCCGCCGAGCATCCCGCCCTCGGCCAGCTCGCCCATCATCTCGGTGATCGACCGGTGGTGCTGCTGGGCGAGCACCTCGGTGGGGGCGAGCATCGCGGCCTGTCCGCCCGCGTCGACCACGGCGAGCATGGCGCGCAGGGCCACCATCGTCTTCCCGGAACCCACCTCGCCCTGCAGCAGCCGGTGCATCGGGTGTTCCGTGGCCAGGTCGTCGAAGATCTCCTTGGAGACCTTCTGCTGGCCCTCGGTGAGGGTGAAGGGGAGCTTCGCGTCGAAGGCGGTCAGCAGGCCGTCCTGTTTGGGTCGGCGTGCCATCGCGGGCAGTTGGGAGTCCGCGTGGCGGCGGCGGGCCAGGGCCACCTGGAGGACGAAGGCCTCGTCCCACTTGAGGCGGGCGCGGGCGTCCTCGATGTCCGCCTTGGTGTGCGGGCGGTGGATCTTCAGCAGGGCCTCGGGCAGGGAGACCAGGCCCCGGCCCTCCTGGAGCGGCCCGGGCAGCGGGTCGACGGCCTCCTGGACGCTCGGCAGGACCGTCTGCACCGCCTTGGCGATCTTCCAGGACTCCAGCTTGGCGGTGGCGGGGTAGAGCGGGATCAGCGCTCCGGCCCAGGTGTCCACGGTCTCGTCCGCGTCCTCGCCGCGCAGCAGCTCGTACGCCGGATGGGCCAGCTGGAGGCGGCGGTTGAAGACGGAGACCTTGCCGGAGAACAGCGCGCGGGTGCCGGGGAGGAGGTCCTTGTGGGGCTTGTGCACGCCGTTGCCGAAGAAGACCAGCTTGAGCCGGCCGCTGCCGTCCGTGATGGTCACTTCGAGGCGCTGGCCCTTGCCGCGGGGCGCCTTGGCCGAGGCGAACGTCAGCAGGCGGGCGTCGTCGACCTGGGCGACCACCGTCACGTGCTCGTCCATGGGCAGGTCGGCGAGGTGCGTGAGCTGCCCGCGCTCCTCGTATCTGCGCGGGTAGTGGTGCAGCAGGTCGCCGACGGTGTGCAGGCCGAGATGCTCGGCCATCACCTTCGCGGTGGCGGGTCCGAGCACCTTCTTCAGTGGTTCTTCGAGCGCGGGCACGAGATCCATTGCACACCACCCCACTGACAATGCCGTATACGTACTGGAAATCCCCTGGTCAGACGGCTCGTTCCGGGCCTAGGATGTCCGGCTCCGGCACTGTTCGCGGTCGCCTCGTCACGGGACCGCCCGACCCCGCGCCGTCGCACGTCCCCCCACCGGCGCAGCGACGATGGACTCCCAGATCCCACAGCCGTCTCAGGCACCCCAGTCATCTCAGTCACCTCATTCGTTCCAGGTCGACCTGCGCGGCCTCGTGGACCTTCTCTCCCACCACCTCTACTCCAGTCCCAAGGTCTATCTGCGCGAACTGCTGCAGAACGCCGTGGACGCGATCACCGCCCGGCGTGCCGAGCAGCCGGACGCACCCGCCCTGGTACGGCTGTTCGCCGAGGACGGCACCCTGCGCGTGGAGGACTCCGGGATCGGGCTCACCGAGGAGGACGTGCACAGCCTCCTGGCGACCATCGGCCGCAGTTCCAAGCGGGCGGACGGCCTGGAATCGGCCCGTTCCGAATTCCTCGGCCAGTTCGGCATCGGTCTGCTCGCCTGCTTCGTGGTCGCCGAGCGCATCCGGGTGGTCAGCCGCAGCGCACGTACGCCCGACGCACCACCCGTGGAGTGGACGGCGAGCGACGACGGCTCGTACCGGGTCCGTACGCTGCCGCCCGAGGCCCGTACCGAACCGGGCACCACCGTGTACCTGGAGGCCCGTCCGGGCGCCGCCGACTGGCTGGCCGGGGAGCGGGTGCTGGCGCTGGCCCGCGACTTCGGTTCGCTGCTGCCCTACGACGTCCGGGTGGGCGACGAGGCCGTGACGGATCTGCCGGCGCCCTGGGACCGCACCTACCCCGGTCCGGCCGCCCGGCGGGTCGCCCTGGCCCGGCACTGCCACGACCTGTTCGGGTTCACCCCGCTGGACTCGGTCGAGCTGAACGTGCCGCTGGCCGGGATCCGCGGAGTGGCGTACGTGCTGCCGTCCGCGGTCAGCCCCGCACAGCGCGCCGGACACCGCGTCCACCTGAAGGGCATGCTGCTCACTGAGCGGGCCGAACAGCTGCTGCCCGACTGGGCGTTCTTCGTTCGCTGCGTCCTGGACACGGACAGCCTGCGGCCCACCGCGTCGAGGGAGTCGCTGTACGAGGACGAGACCCTGGCGGGCGTACGGGAGGCGCTGGGCGAGCGGATCCGGACCTGGCTGACGGGGCTCGCGGCCGGGGACCCGGAGCGGCTCGCCGCCTTCCTGTCCGTGCACCACCTGGGGGTGAAGTCCCTGGCGCGGCACGACGGCGAGATGCTGCGCACGATGCTGCCGTGGCTGCCGTTCGAGACCACCGACGGGCGGCTGTCCCTGGAGGAGTTCGCGCAGCGGCATCCGGTGGTGCACTTCACGCGGACCGTGGAGGAGTACCGGCAGGTCGCGCAGATCGCGTCCGCGCAGGGCGTGGGAGTCGTCAACGGCGGCTACACGTACGACACCGAACTGGTCGAGGCCCTGCCCTCCGTGCGCCCGGGGACGGTCGTCGCGGAACTGGACGCCGACACGGTGACCGCCCATCTGGACGCGGTCGACCCGGCGGTGGAGCTGTCCCTGTCGGCCTTCCTGGGGGCCGCGCGGGCGAAACTCGACCCCCTGGGGTGCGATGTCGTCCTGCGGGCCTTCCATCCGCTGTCCGTGCCGGCGCTGCACCTGGACGACCGGACGGCCCGCCACGAGCAGGCCCGCGCGGACGCCGAGGAACAGGCCGACGACCTGTGGGCGGGCATCCTCGGCTCGCTGCGCGGCAGCGCCCCGCGCGCGCGTCTGGTGCTCAACCACCTGAACCCGCTGATCCGGCGGATCAGCTCCCTCGACGACCCGGAGCTGATCGGCACGGCCGCGGAGTCGCTCTACGGACAGGCCCTGCTGATGGCACAGCGTCCGCTGCGGCCCGCGGACTCGGCGCTGCTGAACCGCGCGTTCATGGGCCTCCTGGAGTGGGCCACCCACAACGACCCCCCGGAGGAGGGCCACCGATGAGCGAGCCCGTGGACAGGGACAGGGACTTCGACGCGCTGCGCCGGGCGATGCAGGACAACTACGAGCAGCCGGAGGGCCCCGCCCGCAACGCCCGCGCGGAGCAGCTGCTCACCGAGGCCGAGAAGCTGCACATCCCGCTCGCCGTGATCGAGGCGCTCGGCCACCAGCTGAAGGTCTACAACTACAGCTCCGAGAAGGACCGGATGTTCGTCCCCTTCGCGCGCCTGCTGCGCATGTGGGACGAACGGCCCGAGGACTTCGACGCGTACGAGACCCACTCCCTGCACTGGGTCTTCAAGTGGGTGTCCGCCGGGATGCTCGGCCAGCCGCACATACCGCTCGCCTCGATCGAGAAGTGGCTCGGCGAGATGGAGCACCGCTACAGGCTCGCCGGGCACTCCGAACGGGCCGTGCGCGCCGCCGAGTTCACCGTGGCCCGGGAGGTCGGGGACCTGGCGCGGGCCGAGCGCGCGTACGCGGCGTGGCTCGCCGCGGACCGGGACGCCATGGCCGACTGCCACGCCTGTGAACTGCACGACCAGGGCGGCTGGCGGGCGGAGCGGGGCGCGGACGCCGAAGCCCTCGATCTGTGGCGGCCGGTCCTGGAGGGCGAGTACAGCTGCGCCCACGAACCGCACGCCGTCCTCGCGTCCTCGCTGCTGCCCCTGCTGCGCCTCGGCCGTACGGAGGAGGCACGCGCCCACCACTTGCGCGGCTTCCGGCTGGTGCGGCCCATGGAGAGCATGCGCGGCGCGTACGCGGACCACGTCGAGTTCTGCGTACTGAGCGGCAATGAGGCACGTGCTTTGGAGCTGCTGTCGGAGCGGCCCGCGTACTTCACGGACAGCGGGGAGCCGCGCAGCCGCATGGACTTCCTGGCCGTGGTCGCCCTGCTGGCGGACCGGCTGACCTCGCTCGGCCTCGGCGCCCAGGCCGTGCCGGGCCCGGCGGGACGCACCTGGACGGCTGCCGAACTCGCCTCCCACGCGCGCGTGGAGGCCCTTTCGCTGGCCGGGCGCTTCGACGCGCGCAACGGCACGACACGGGTGAGCGAGCGGATCCGCCGGCGCATGGACCGGCAGCCGCTGGTGGAACGCCTGCCGCTGGGGGTACGCGCGGCGGTGCGGACCGGCGTCCCCGCCGCTCCCGTGCCGTCGGCGCCCGCTCCCGCCGCAGGCGCCGGGCCGGAGGTGCCCGCGCTGCTCGCCGAGGCCCGGCGGCTCTCCGCGTCGCTGCATCCGGAGTCCGTCGCGGCGTGGGCGGCGGTCGCCGGCGCCGTCGAGGACTCCGAGGGCGCCGGGGACCGGGAGCTGACTCCGCGCGACCGGGCGGAGATGACCGACCACGAGGCGATGGGCCTCGGCCCGCAGGGCACGGAACTGTTCGCCCGCGCGGCCGCGTTGTACGAGGACGCGGGCGACCCGGGCGAGGCACTGGCGGCACGCGCGCGTGGAGCGTACGCGCTGGCCCTGTCCGGCCGCGGCGAGGAGGCACTGGACGCGGTCTCGGAGCCGTACGAGCGGGTGCTCTCGCTCTTCGCGGAGGGTGCGACCGGGCTTGCGCAGGCCGCTTCCGTGCTGGTCGGGCGGGCGCGGATCCTGCTGCAGCGGGTGCACGAGGCGGCGGCGACGAACGGGGTGAACGGCAGCTCGGGCGGCGGGTCGAAGGCATCGGCCGCCAGGACCGCCGCCGGGACCGCCGCCCGGGAGTTGCTGGCCCTCGCCGGGCCGGGCGCCGAGGACGACCTCCTGGTCGCCTCACGGGCCGCGGAGGCTCGGGCGATGCTCGGGGAGCTCGCCGCGCTCTCCGGAGACGCGGAGAAGGCCGCCGAGCTGCTCACGGCGGCCTCGGAGGCGTTCGTCGCGGCCGGGGTGCCGTGGTTCGCGGTGGAGTACGAGGCGCGGCTGACCGGGCTCGCGCGCCAGCTGGGCGACGCCGAGGCGGCCGAGCGGGCGGCCAGGGCGGCGCTGGAGCACGGGGCGCCCTTCATGGAGGCGGCCGGGCATGCCCAACTGCATCTCCAGCTGGCCGAGATACTCGGCGCCACCGGGCGGTTCGGGCCCGCGGCGGACCACGCCCTGGAAGCGTCGCACTGGGCCGACGAGGCCGGTGAGAGCGGCACGCTCGGCGCCTGGGCGCGGCATCAGCTGGGCGGCTACCTGCTGCGCCAGGAGCGGTGGGCGGAGGCCGCGGAGGTGCTGGAGTCGGCGCTGGCGGAACTGAGCGCGGACACGCACGGCGACGAGGCGATCGTGCAGACCCGGTGGTGGCTCGGCGACTGTCTCACCGAGCTGGGCGGGCACCGCGAGGCCGCCGAGCACTGGCTCCGGGCGGCCGACATCGCCCGGCGGTGGCCCGAGCAGCAGGACCACGCGACGCTCGCGCACCTCGCCGCGGAGGCGCTCGGGCACGCGGGGCAGCTTCCCGAGGCGGAACTGGCCTACGAGCGCGCCGGGGATCTGTGGGCGACCCTCGGGAACGTCCACGGTCTGGTCCGGTCGCTGCGGGCCCGTGCGTGGCTCGCCGTGCGCGGGCGGGACGACGAGGCCCCGGAGGCCGCCGGGGACGCCGGGGCGCCGGAGAGTGACGCGGGGGTCGGTGCGGCGCGGGAATTGATGGGGCTGGCGGTCGGGGCGTGCGAGGCGGGTGTGGCCGCGGCCGGGTCCGTACCCGGGGGCGGGTCCGGGGAGGCTGCTCGTGAGTCGCTCGTCGCCGAGCTCGCGCATACGCATCGGCAGTTCGGTGATCTGGTCGCGCGGTCCGTGCCGGAGGATGCCGCGGACGACGCGATCCGTGCCCTGTTCGAGGAGGCGCTGGGGCATTTCGCGTCGGCCGTGTCGGGGTTTCTCTCGCTCGGTGAGGGTGCGGTCCATGACTGGACGGGGGCGTTGCTCGCGGCGGGGTGGATCGAGGCGGATCTCGACCGTCCGGAGGCGGCGGCTGAGCGGGCTCGGACGGTCCTTGACGCCTACGCCCACGCCGGCTCCGACGAGGTCGTGGCGGCTCGGCTCGCCGAGGCCGAGCGGTTGCTGCGGGCTGCGGGAGGGGGCTGAGCGTCGAGTGCCGGGTGCGGGTCCGTCGTGGCTGGCCGCGCAGTTCCCCGCGCCCCTGGGCCGGGGCTTCGCCCCGGATGGGCGGTGGGACGGGCGCGGGCCCGGCGGGGGCCGCCCGCGCCGTTCCCCGCGCCCCTTACGGGGCCCGCCGGTCGTCACGGCGCTCGCGCCATATCCCGCGTCCCTGAGAAACAGGCGCTGCGTCCGGCCTGCGCCCTGAAGGGGCGCGGGGAACTGCGCGACCAGCCCCCACCGAGCCCGCACCCGACAGGAGCCCAGGGCTCGGATG
>NZ_JBHWZP010000406.1:0-7602 GCF_042728395.1 Streptomyces sp. NPDC060205 | reverse complement strand
CCCCTGAAGGGCGCCCCGTCAGGGGCGCGGGGAACTGCGCGATCAGCCCCCACCGAACCCGCGGACGACAACGGCCGGTTTTTCAGGGGCGCGGGGAACTGCGCGACCAGCCCCCACCGGACCCGCAGGTGACAGCGGCCGGCTTTTCAGGGGCGCGGGGAACTGCGCGGTCTTTTGGGCCAGCCACGGTGGGCGGCTCGCGCGATGTCAGGGCGCCCTGCTGACAACCGCTTCCCCCGCCGCACCCGGGGCAACCGGATTGCGCAAACCCTCCGCCGCGTCGGACACCCGCTGGATCAGGTCGAAGAACAGCGTCTGTTCCTCTCCGGAGAGGGGCGCGAGGAACACCTGGTTCATCCGAGCCGTCCGCACCGTCAGCTTGCGATGCACCCGCACCCCGTCGTCCGTGAGACGCAGCAGCGACCGCCGCCCGTCCTGCGGATCACGGACCTTGTCCAGCAGACCGCGCCGCCCGAGCCGGCTGATGACCTCGGCGATGGTGGACCGGTCGAGCCCCACCCGCTCCCCCACCGTGCGCTGGTCGAGACCCGGCTCGGCGACGAGCGCGTTCAGGACCGCGAACTGGGGCGAGGTGATCTCCTCGGAGACCATCGTGTTCCACAGCAGGTAGTGCGCCTGCTGCAGCCGCCGGGCCAGGTGCCCGGGGTGGGTGGACAGATCCACCGCGGCCATGAGCGCTCCTTGGGGCACGAGAGTCGGCATTCGTTGGTGCACTGAACAATAGCGGGCCATCAGTCCGCTGTCTCTTCTCCCCGGGCGGACTCTTGGCTTGCGTCCCATGGGGGGTCTTGACGGTTGACGGCCGCGATGGCAGCGTGTTCGAAACCTCGTAGAAATACTCAGTGCCCTGACTAATCAGGGCTGCGGGACGCTCGGGAGAGATGGGGCTTCGCAGATGGACAAGGTAGTCTCCACAGCCGCCGGGGCTGTGGCCGACGTACCCGACGGCGCGACACTCGCCGTCGGCGGTTTCGGCCTCAGCGGTGTGCCGAACGTGACGATCCAGGCGCTGTACGAGCGCGGTGTCACCGGCCTGGGCGTGGTGTCCAACAACTGCGGGGCGATGGAGTCCGGCCTGGCGGTCCTCCTGGCGGCGGGCCGCATCGCCCGCGTCACCGGCTCGTACATCGGGGCGAACAAGGAGTTCGCGCGGCAGTACCTGGGCGGGGAGCTGGAGGTCGAGATGATCCCGCAGGGCACCCTGGCCGAGCGGCTGCGGGCCGGCGGCGCCGGGATCCCCGCGTTCTACACACCGGCCGGTGTGGGCACGCAGGTCGCCGACGGCGGACTGCCCTGGCGCTACGACGGCGAGGGCGGCGTCGCACTGGCCTCCCCGCCGAAGGAAGTGCGGGACTTCGACGGCACCCCGTACGTGCTGGAGCGCGGCATCCGCACCGACTTCGCGCTGGTACGGGCCGCGAAGGGCGACCGGCACGGGAACCTCGTCTTCAACAAGTCCTCCCGCAACTTCAACCCCCTGGCCGCGATGGCCGGCCGGGTGACGATCGCCGAGGTTGAGGAGCTGGTGGAGCCCGGCGAGATCGATCCGGACGCGGTGCATCTGCCGGGCATCTTCGTGCAGCGGGTCGTCGCGCTCACCCCGGCGCAGGCGGCGGACAAGAAGATCGAGCAGCGCACGGTCTCCGCGCCTGCGGCACGAGAGACGTCTTCGGCACGGGAGACGGCTTCGGCACGAGGGACGGTGAGCGGCTGATGGCCTGGACGCGTGAACAGATGGCCGCGCGGGCCGCCCGCGAACTGCGGGACGGCCAGTACGTGAATCTCGGCATCGGGCTGCCGACGCTGATCCCCAACTATCTCCCGCCGGACGTGGAGGTGGTCCTGGAGTCGGAGAACGGCATCCTGGGCACCGGCCCGTACCCGACCGAGGAGCAGGTCGACCCGGACCTGATCAACGCGGGCAAGGAGACCGTCACCGTCCTGCCCGGCGCCTCCTACTTCGACTCGTCGCTGTCGTTCGGGATGATCCGCGGCGGGCACATCGATGTCGCGGTCCTCGGCGCGATGCAGGTCTCGGCGGGCGGCGACCTGGCGAACTGGGCGGTGCCCGGCAAGATGATCACCGGGATCGGCGGGGCCATGGACCTGGTGCACGGCGCCCGTACGGTGATCGTGGTGATGACCCACACCGCCAAGGACGGCTCCCCGAAGGTCCTCGACGCGTGCACGCTGCCGCTGACCGGCAAAGCCTGTGTCGACCGCGTGATCACCGACCTGGGTGTCCTGGACGTCACGGACGAGGGCCTGGTACTCGTCGAGACGGCGCCCGGTGTCACGGTCGACGAGGTCGTGGCGAAGACTGCCGCCAAGGTTCGTATCGCCGAAGAGCTCGTCGAGGAGCTCACCGAGGAGAAGCAGCCGTGAAGGACGTCTACATCGTCGACGCCGTCCGTACCCCGTTCGGCAAGTACAACGGAAGCCTCGCCGCCGTCCGCCCGGACGACCTGGCCGCCCATGCACTGCGTGAACTCCTCGCCCGTACGCCGGACCTGGACCCGGCCCGGATCGACGACGTGTACTTCGGCAACGCGAACGGCGCCGGCGAGGAGAACCGCAACGTCGCCCGCATGGCCGGCCTGCTCGCCGGTCTGCCCACCTCCGTGCCGGGCGTGAGCGTCAACCGGCTGTGCGCCTCAGGGCTTGAGGCCGTCATCCAGGCCGCCCGCGCCATCGCGCTCGGCGACGCCTCGATCGCCCTCGCCGGCGGTGTCGAGTCGATGACCCGCGCGCCCTATGTCCTGCCGAAGAGCGAGAGGCCCTTCCCCGCCGGGCACACCGAGCTGTACTCCACGACGCTAGGCTGGCGCATGGTCAACCCCCGGATGGACCCGCAGTGGACCATCCCGCTCGGCGAGTCCGCCGAACTCATCGCCGACAAGCACAAGATCAGCCGCGAGCAGCAGGACGAGTTCGCGCTCGCCAGCCACACCAAGGCGGCAGCGGCTCAGGCCGCGGGTCTGTTCGACGGCGAGATCGCGCCGGTGTCCCTTCCGCAGCGCAAGGGCGATCCGCTGTCCTTCGCCGCCGACGAATGCGTACGCGCCGACGCCTCCCTCGCGGCGATGGCCCGGCTCAAGCCGTCGTTCCGCACGGACGGCGGTACGGTCACCGCGGGCAACGCCTCGCCGCTCAACGACGGTGCGGCGGCCCTGCTGCTCGTCGACGAGGAAGGCCTCGCCGCCACCGGCCGCGAACCCCTCGCCCGGGTGTCCGCGTCCGGTGTCTCCGCGCTCGACCCCGACTACTTCGGCCTCGCGCCGGTGGAGGCCGTGAACCGCGCGCTCGCCAAGGCGGGCAGGACATTTGACGACCTGTCAACGCTCGAACTCAACGAGGCCTTCGCCGCGCAGGTCCTCGGCTGTGTCGCCGAGTGGCCCGAGTTCGACCCGGCCGTCCTCAACCCGCAGGGCGGGGCCATCGCCCTGGGCCACCCCCTCGGCGCCTCCGGTGCCCGGCTCGCCGGGACCGTCGCCCACCAACTGGCCCGCAAGGGCTCGGGAGTCGGCGTCGCCACCCTCTGCATCGGCGTCGGCCAGGGCCTCGCCCTCGTCCTGGAGCGTTAGGAACCCACCTCTCATGGCTCTCACCCAGTCGGACATCGACATAGAGATCAAGGACCAGCAGGACGCGTACGACAAGGCGGTCGCCGGGGGCGCCCCGGTCCTGCACCATCCGCGGCGCGACTACGCCCCGTACCGCAGCTCGCTGTTGCGGCATCCGAAGCAGCCGCTGGTCGCCGTGAGCGGCGGGGATCCGGAGACGGTCGAGCTGTCGGGGCCGGTGTTCGGGGTCACCGACATCACCGAGCACGACAGTGACTTGACGATCCATCACCGGGGTGAGCCGATCGGGGAGCGGATGACCGTCTCCGGGCGGCTGCTCGACCGCGACGGCCGCCCCGTGCGCGGTCAGCTCGTCGAGATATGGCAGGCCAACGCCGCCGGCCGGTACGCCCATCTGCGCGAGCAGCACCCGGCGCCGCTCGACCCCAACTTCACCGGTGTGGGACGGACCCTGACGGACGATCAGGGACGGTACTCGTTCACGACGATCAAGCCGGGTCCCTACCCGTGGGGCAACCACACCAACGCGTGGCGGCCCGCGCACATCCATTTCTCCGTCTTCGGGACGGCGTTCACCCAGCGGCTCGTGACGCAGATGTACTTCCCGAGCGATCCGCTGTTCCGGTACGACCCGATACTCCAGTCGGTGACGGACGCGGCGGCCCGCGAGCGGCTGGTGGCCACCTACGACCACGACCTGTCGAAGCCCGAGTTCTCGATGGGCTACGCCTGGGACATCGTCCTCGACGGTCCGTCCGCCACCTGGATCGAGGAAGGCCGTTGAGCATGGCCGAGCGACTGCTCCCCACCCCGTCCCACACCGTCGGCCCGTTCTACGGGCACGCCCTCCCCTTCCCCGACGGCGCCCGGATCGCCCCTCAGGGCCACCCGGACGCGATCAGCCTGCACGGGTACGTGTACGACGGCGCGGGCCGGCCGGTCCCCGACGCGCTGCTCGACTTCTGGCAGGCCGCGCCCGACGGCTCACTGACCGGCGCCCCGGGATCCATGCGCCGCGATCCGTCGACCGGCGGCTTCCTCGGCCGCAACGGCGTCGACTTCACGGGGTACGGGCGGGTGCCCACGGACGCCGACGGCCACTACGCGCTCCACACGCTGCCACCGGGCAACACCGGACTGCCGTACATCAGCGTGTGCGTGTTCGCGCGCGGGCTGACGCACCACCTCTTCACGCGCGCCTACCTCGCCGACGGACCTGACCCGCTGCTCGACTCGCTGCCGGCCGAGCGGCGCGCCACGCTGATCGCGACCGAGGGGGCGAACGGGACGAAGGGGGCGCTGGGGACGTACCGTTTCGACATCCGCCTTCAGGGCGAAGGCGAAACGGTCTTCCTGGAGTTTCAGTGACAGCGGTCGAACCCGAAGAACCCGGTGAGCGCGGGCGGCCCGTCGGGCCTGCCGAATCCGCCTGCCTCGACGTGGGGCTTCTCGCGCCCGGGCGGATCGGGTCCGCCGCCGAGGTCGCGACGGGTGACGCCGCGTTCCTTCAGGCGCTGCTCGACGCGGAGGCCGCCCTCACGCGGGCTCAGGCCTCGCTCGGGTTCGCCCCGGCCGCAGCGGCCGACGCCGTCACCGCAGCCGCCGTCGCGGCGCGTTTCGACGTCCAGGCGCTCGCGCTGCGCGCGCGGGCCGGCGGCAATCCGGTGATCCCGCTCGTCGCCGACCTGGGCGCGGCGGTCGGCGCCGAGTACTCCCCCTACGTGCACCGGGGCGCTACCAGCCAGGACATCATGGACACGGCCGCGATGCTGGTCGCGGTACGGACGCTGGATTTTGTCCTCGGCGACCTCGCCCGTACGGAGCGCGCGCTGGCCCGGCTCGCGCGCGACCACCGGGACACCGTCATGCCGGGGCGCACACTCACCCAGCACGCCGTCCCCACCACCTTCGGGCTGAAAGCGGCGGGATGGCGGTCGCTGGTGCTGGACGCCCGGGACCGCGTCCGGCTCGTACGGGACGGGCTGCCCGTGCAACTCGGCGGCGCGGCGGGCACGCTGGCGGCCTTCGCCGTGTACGGCGCCTCGGACACGGGGGCGCTCGTGACGGCGTACGCCCGCGAACTGGGCCTGTTCGCGCCGGTGTTGCCGTGGCACACCCTCCGGACACCCGTCGCCGACCTCGCCGGTGCCCTCGCCTTCACCGCGGGTGCCCTCGGCAAGACGGCCGCGGACGTCCTGACCCTCTCCCGCACGGAGATCCGTGAGCTGAGCGAGGGCACGGGCGGCGGGTCCTCCGCCATGCCGCACAAGGCGAATCCGGTGTGCGCGACACTGATCGCGGCGGCGGGCCGCCGGGCGCCGCAGCTCGCGGCGACGCTGTACGGGTCCATGGCGGCCGAGGACGAGCGGCCCGCCGGGGCCTGGCACGCCGAGTGGGAGCCGCTGCGTGATCTGCTCCGCCTGGTGGGCGGGGCGGCGCGGGACGCGGCGGAGCTGGCCGAGGGACTTCAGGTCCACGCGGACGCGATGCGGGCCCACGTGGATCTCACGCATGGTCTGATCGTCTCCGAGCGGCTGTCGGCCGAACTCGCGCCGGTGCTCGGGCGGGGCCGCGCCAGGGAAGTGCTCACACGGGTGGCGCGGCGGGCCACCGCGGAGGGCCGGCCGCTCGTGGAACTCCTCTCCGAGGAAGCGGAGTTGAAGGACCTCGACCTGGTGGCCCTGACCGACCCCACCCAGTACACGGGTTCCGCGGGAGCCCTCACCGATCGTGCCCTGGAGCGACGTTGACCAGTCGGACCGACCAAGCCGCCTCGCCGTCGCCGGGGGGCAGGTTGCTGCACCATCGCGTCGAAGGGGCCGGCTCCGCTCCCCCGCTGCTCCTCGGCCCCTCCCTCGGCACGTCATTGGCCCTGTGGGACAAGGTCGCGCCCGAACTCTCCGTCGCCCACCGGGTGGTGCGCTGGGATCTGCCGGGGCACGGCGGCTCGGCCGCTTCGCTGATCGGTCCCGGGGCGACCGTCGGCGACCTCGCCGCGCTGGTGCTGACGCTCGCGGACTCACTGGGCATCGACCGGTTCTCGTACGCCGGGGTCTCGCTCGGTGGTGCGGTGGGACTGCACCTCGCCGCGTACCACCCGGAGCGGGTGGACAAGCTCGCCGTGATCTGTTCCTCGGCTCACTTCAACGGCTCGAAGCCGTGGGAGGAGCGGGCCGCGCTCGTACGGGCCGAAGGGCTGGCCGGGCTGGCCGAGAGCGCGGACGCGCGGTGGTTCACGCCCGGGTTCACCGTCCCCGACCTGGTCGAGGACCATCGGACGGCCGACCCGGACGGGTACGCGGCGTGCTGCGACGCGCTGGCCGCGTTCGACATCCGTGAGGGGCTGTCCCGGATCGGCGCGCCCACGCTGCTCGTCGCCGGGCGCGAGGATCCCGCGACGCCGCCCGCGCATCTGCGGGAGATCGCGGACGCGGTGCGCGGGGCCGGGCTCGTCGAGATCCCGGGTGCGTCCCATCTCGCGCCCGCGGAGCGGCCGGAGGCCGTGCTCACCGCGTTGCGCGCGCACTTCGGGGGTGACGCGGGGCGGGGGATGGCGGTACGGCGGCAGGTGCTCGGTGACGAGCACGTGGACCGGGCGCAGGCGCGGCAGTCGGCGTTCACGGCGCGGTTCCAGGACTTCATCTCGCGGTACGCGTGGGGGGAGGTGTGGACGGACGAGACGCTGTCGCGGCGCGAGCGCAGCATGATCACCATGACCGCGCTCGTCGCGCACGGGCACTATGACGAGCTGGCGATGCATGTGCGGGCGGCCCGCCGCAACGGGCTCACTCCGGAGGAGATCGGGGCGGTGCTGTTGCAGACGGCGGTGTACTGCGGGGTGCCTGCGGCGAACTCGGCGTTCGCGGTGGCCCAGGGGGTCCTCTCCGAGGAGGGGTGAGCGCGGTAAGGGGCCTGCCCCGACAGCCCGTAAGCCGCCTGCAGGCACATCGTGGCTGAGCGCGCAGTTCCCCGCGCCCCAAAAAGCGGCCCCGTCAGG